>URLQ01000252.1 GCA_900548745.1 uncultured Prevotella sp. | reverse complement strand
TTATTATTCTTTACGTGGATCAATAGCTTTAACAACTCCCTGCTCTGCTGTGGTACGGCCATAGGAACCTGTGAACTTCTTCACAGCCTCGTTGGCGTCCATGCCATTCTTGATGGCTTCCATCATCTTGCCAAGGTGTACGTACTCGTAACCGCATACCTGGTTGTCCTTGTCGAGGAACTGCTTTGTGATGTAACCCTCTGTCAGCTCAAGATAACGTGTACCCTTTGCTACTGTGCCATAGAGGGTACCTGTCTGAGAGCGAAGTCCCTTGCCGAGGTCCTCAAGACCGGCACCGATTGTAAGACCGCCCTCTGAGAATGCGCTCTGTGTACGTCCGTATACAATCTGGAGGAAAAGCTCACGCATTGCTGTGTTGATAGCATCGCAAACGAGGTCTGTGTTCAATGCCTCAAGAAGGGTCTTGCCTGGCAGAATCTCTGATGCCATAGCTGCAGAGTGTGTCATACCTGTACATCCGATGGTCTCAACAAGAGCCTCCTGGATGATACCGTCCTTTACGTTGAGAGACAACTTGCATGCACCCTGCTGAGGAGCACACCAACCCACACCATGGGTGTAACCTGAAATATCAGTGATTTCTTTTGCATAAACCCATTTTCCTTCCTCTGGGATAGGAGCAGGTCCGTGGTTTGGGCCTTTAGCCACAACACACATGTTCTTTACTTCTGTTGAATAAATCATAATTGCATTTATAATGTATTATACAAATCTGTTATAAAAGAGAAGGTTTTTCTTATATGTTTTCATCCCGCAAATGGGGAAAAATACACCCTTCTTCATTTTCAAGCGCAAAGTTATAAAAAATTATTTTATTATTCGTCTTTTGCCGGTATAATCTGTTTGCGGACACCGTTTTTTTATGTAAATCAAACAACCTTAATGTTATATTTATATGTTTTGCATATTACAGTTTGCAAATAAAGGTCTGGAAGTCTTTTCCTTTATCCTTGCTCCGGACAATGTGCGGAGCGTCAAGAGAAAGAAAGACTGTTGAGTTTGTTTCTTAATTCTTCCGCCTTCGACTTGCGGATGGACAATGTTATGGTGCATGTGTTGTCATACTGCTGTGAGACGATTCTTGGCTCCATCGTCTTCACTACCTTCATTACGGCGTTCATCATGACATAGGGGAATGAGAACTGTACTTCTTCCTCTACGAAGCATTCTTTCACCTCGCAATGCTCTATGCTGTTGGCCGCTGCCGTGCGGTAAGCTACGATAAGGCCTCCCGTGCCGAGATTCACGCCTCCGTAATATCTTATCACAACTATCAGAATGTCGGTAAGGCCGTTGGAGAGTATTTGTCCGAGTATCGGTTTGCCTGCCGTGCTGCTTGGCTCTCCGTCATCGTTGGCCTTGAAGTCGGCTTTCTCCGGTCCCAGCATGTAGGCATAGCATACGTGGCGAGCATCGTAGTATTTCTTTCTGTATTCCTGCACAATCTCCTTCACCTCGTCAGCGGAACTGACGTGATGTGCAAAAGCGAGGAATTTGCTACGCTTTTCGCTGTAGAATCCCTCGCCTGTCTTTTCTGTTATTGTCTTATATGTATCTTCCAAATTTATTTTCTTTTATCCGAGTTCATGAATAACGAGTCCTGAACGGAGTTTCGGCTCAAACCATGTAGCCTTAGGAGGCATGATCTTACCGCTGTCGGCAATATCCATAATCTGCTTCATCGTGACAGGATAAAGGGCAAGTGCCATCTTCATCTCGCCTGAATCAACGCGGCGTTTCAGTTCCTCGAGTCCGCGCAGTCCACCAACGAAGTCGATTCGCTTGTCTGAACGGAAATCCTTTATGCCGAGAAGCTCGTCGAAGATAAGACGGCTTGAAACGTCAACATCGAGCACTCCGATAGGGTCGTTAGGATTGTATGTTCCTTCGCGTGCTGTCAGGCTGTACCATTCTCCGTCGAGATACATCGAGAAGTTATGCAGAGCATTCGGACGATATACCTCAGTACCTTTCTTCTCTACGATGAAGTTCTTGTCGAGAGCTTTCAGGAAATCCTCTGATGTATAGCCGTTAAGGTCTGTAACTACTCTATTGTAGTCGAGGATTGTAAGCTGTGAAGCCTGGAAGCATACAG
>URLQ01000251.1 GCA_900548745.1 uncultured Prevotella sp. | reverse complement strand
AAGCTTGAGGCTATCAAGGCAGAGGCTCAGAAGAAGGGTGACGCTCTGAACGGCGTAGCTCTCGTTGTTGAGATGAAAGTTTCTGCAAACGGCGTTACCTATGGTTCTGTAAACGCAGCAACCGTAGCAGAGGAGCTCAAGAAGAAGGGCTTTGACGTAGACCGTAAGATTATCACAATGCGTGAGGCAAAGAAGCTTGGCGACTACACAGCTACTGTACACTTCCACAAGGAAGTTCTCGTAGAGATTCCTGTAAAGGTTGTAGCAGAGAACGCTGAGGTAGTAGAGACTCCTGCAGAGGCTCCTGTAGAGGCAGCTCCAGCAGCAGAAGAGGCTCCGGCAGCAGAATAATAATTTAATGTGTTATAAAAAAAGTCCCGGTAAATGTGACATGTTCATGTTTGCCGGGACTTTTTCGTCAACGGATAAATGACTATGAAAAAACATCTTTTATTGACAGCAACCATACTCTTTTTCGGCTTTACAGCAACAGCCACGCCCTATAAAGTCGGGAAGCAGCCCAAAGGCGTAGTGCAGAAAGGTCTGCGCTCCATCACCGAAGACGCTGCCCGTGCACATGTGTATTTCCTTGCCGACGACCTGCTCGAAGGGCGGCAGGCAGGGCATAGAGGCTCGCGGCTTGCCAGCCTGTACATCGTTTCGCAGATGCGCCAGTTGGGAATTTCGCCGCTGGCGGACGGCGGCTACCTGCAGCCCTTCGAAGCCTGTGCCAAGCCTGTGCTCCACCGCAAGCCGCGCTATTATGTGGAGGCAGACTCCGTGGTGAAGATAAAGAGCCGGGAGCATTGCCGCCTTTCCCTCTCCAACGTGCTCGGCATGATACCCGGAAGGAAAAGCGACGAATACGTAGTGGTGGGCGCCCATTTCGACCATGAGGGCATGAATCCGGAGCTTGCCGGCGACAATATATATAATGGTGCCGACGACAACGCGTCGGGTGTGAGCACCGTGCTGCAGATCATGAGGGCTTTCGTGGAGAGCGGAGCCAAGCCGGAGCGCACGGTCATCTTCGCCTTCTGGGACGGCGAGGAGTACGGACTGCTCGGGTCGAGGTATTTCGTGGAGAACTTCAGCGGCATGGGCAAGGTGAAGAGCTATCTTAACTTCGACATGGTGGGAGGAAACAACCGTGCCGACGACCCGTCGTACTTTGTTTATTTCTTCTCCGCCAGCCATCCTGAATACGGAGAATGGCTGCGCAGGGACATAGCCGAAAACGGCTTCCGCCTGAACCCCAACTACAAGTCGTGGGACAATCCCGTGGGCGGCAGCGACCAGGGTTCGTTTGCCCGCAAGGGCATCCCCGTGGTATGGTACCATACCGATGCGCAGCCCCATTACAACCATCCCTCCGACGAGGCTCCGACGGTGAATTATCAGAAGCTTGCCGACATCTCCCGGGCGTCGTTTCTCACGGCATGGCATTTGGCGAACGAATAGGTGCATAAACTTTGTATTGCACAGTAGACATTGCAAAAGATGGATTTATAATGATAAAAAAATAGAGATATATCAATAAATAATTCAAAAAATTGTATCATTTCGCTACTTTTATTATATTTGCATCAACAAAAAAGATATTATTCTAACTAAATACACGTAAATACATTAATTAATCTATGAGCGAAAAAAGAGTTTATACCTTCGGTAATGGTAAGGCTGAAGGTAGAGCAGACATGAGGAACTTGCTCGGTGGTAAGGGTGCCAACTTGGCGGAAATGAACCTTATCGGTGTGCCGGTTCCTCCAGGATTCACCATCACTACAGACGTATGTAACGAATATTTTGAGAAAGGAAAGGAAGACGTAGTCAATCTTCTGAAAGACGATGTCATCGCTTCCGTACACCATATTGAGGGCTTGATGAACAGCAAGTTCGGAGATATAGAGAATCCTCTTCTTGTCAGCGTGCGTTCAGGTGCAAGAGCTTCCATGCCAGGTATGATGGACACCATCCTCAACCTCGGTCTCAACGACGAGGTTGTAAAGGGTCTGGCAAGAAAGACCGGCAACGAGCGTTTTGCATACGACAGCTACCGCCGTTTCGTACAGATGTACGGTGACGTGGTGCTTGGCATGAAGCCAGTAAACAAAGAAGACATCGACCCGTTCGAGGCAATCATCCAGAAGGTGAAAGCCCAGCGCGGTATTTCTCTCGACAACGAGATGACCGTTGATGAGCT
>URLQ01000250.1 GCA_900548745.1 uncultured Prevotella sp. | reverse complement strand
CGGGAGAGCCCACAACTACGAAAGCGAAGCGTGTAGTTATAGTGGGCTATAACCGAAAGCCGTTTTTCTTTTTCGGTGGTTGGCTGCGCACCCCTTTTGCAGATTGAACTTGCCTGTTTCTTTCAGTCTGTTTCTGTAAGTATTCGTTCAAGTCCTTGCATCCGCTGTATGTCTGCGAAGCGTCACGGATGTATAAGTCCCTGCCGTATTCCTTATAGATTTGCTGCATGGCTTCCATTCCTGCACGGTCATTGTCAAAGAAACAGTGGATGCGCTCATAGCTTCCCAACGGATAGATTGCTTTGGAAACATTGGCTACTGAGTTCAACACCATATAATCTTGCCTGTCCAGTTCGGGATATTTCGGGCAATTCTCCAATCTCAAAGTAAGAAATGAAAGATAGTCCATAAATCCCTCAAACACATAACATGTTTCCCTCGCTGTTCCCGGCTGTTTGATATGAGAAATCTCTTTCGGTGCGATGCATCCCTTGAAATACTGGTTGCGGATTTCATACCCACCCGACACATTGGGAAAGGCGATGGCGAAATACCGTTTGCCATTATGGGTGAAGTGCGCTTCACTGCATTCTCTTTTCGCCATTGCAATGTTTATTCCCCTTTCCTGCAAATAAGCAAGCAGGGCAGGAGAAGAAAGCGGTACAATCTCCAGTTGTTGAAAACTTGGCTCGGAAGATGATTGCTTGCCAAAAGAAAAAGACACGGGGCGAATACGGGGTGTCTGTTCTTCGATTTTTTGCAAGAGGTAAGGCACATGGTCGGAACAATAAAGTTCCTGTGCCAGTGCGATGATATTCCCACCTTTGCCGAGTGCAAAATCATACCATTGGTTACGTTCTGTATTTACCTTGAACGATGCTTCCGTTTCTTCCCTTAGTGGTGACTTATACCACAGGTTTATGCCCTGTTGTTTGACGGGTGAAAATCCTAAACTGTGCAGATAATCCGCTATTTTGATTTGTTTCGCTGTCTGTATATCCATAAGACGATAGGTTTAATGATAGTTGAATTGGTTTATTTTCTCTTTTCGCCCGTACCTCTTTATGAAGTACGGTCTGTATAATCACTTCACTTTATTTTCGTATATATAGAGTACGGTAATAAAGTGAAGCGGTTTTGCCACATTTCGCAACCACTTCGCTTTATCCCTAATATATAGACCCCCGGAATAAAGTGAAGCGATTGCAAGGTGTGGGCTAATAGTGGAAGTCGGGCATGAACGTGTACTTTCTGCCGTTCTCCTGCACTATCATTCGTTTGTTCCGAAGCATGGTGATGAGCGATACCGCCTTTTTGTGGTTCAACTTTACCCCCACAGACACATAAGTCTTAATTAAGGTGTCCTCCAGTTCCTTGTAGCCATATTCCTCTTTCAGCCCGAAAACTGCTTCCAATGCGATGCGGTGCTGCTGTTCGGTGATATGCCTGTAAGGGTCGAACTTTTCCTCTTCCGGTCTTCCCGGTTTCTTGGTTTCGGGCTTGTAACCCTCCAACAGTTCAGGTATGGCATTGTCATTGATGCGAAATGAAAAAGGCTCGAAGTCCATTGCCCGTATGTGCATGGCTGAAACATTGCTTATATCTCCATTGCTCTTGTCCTTTTCCACAAGAAGGACAGTTTCAGCCTTGTTGTTCAGTTCCGTACCGATATGCCCCCTTGCGTTCTCATCGCCCTTGTTTTGGTGGAGTATCGTGTGGATATGTATCTGCCTGTCGTCCGTCCACTGCATCAGCTTTGATATGATGCGTGTCGATTCACCGGGGCTGTTGATGTCATATACCATGTCACGGATGCCGTCTATGATTACAAGCCCTATGTCAGGCGTATTGTAAATAGCCTGCTCTACAATCCTGATACGCTGTTCGGGCGTGTATTTCCTCAAAGCAAGAAATTCCAGATGCTCATTGTCCCTGTCATCTGGAAGCCCAGCCATCCGTAAAATACGTTTCATGACTTTCAGACAATGATAAGGGCTTTGTTCCGTGTCCACATACAGGATTTTCCGTTTCTCTTCGGGTAGTTCCGCCACATATCTTAGCACTGTACCATTCTTCAATGCTGCCGCCACGATAGCCGACACATTGAAAGTCTTTTTGCTTTTGGCTTTGCCGATTGATGCACTGAAATTACCCAGTGTACCAATGACCGAACCTTGCACTTTTAGAATCTCAGGTGCTTTCTCATAGATTTTCGACAGGCTCAGGCGTGAGGCTTGCCAAAGGATTA
>URLQ01000249.1 GCA_900548745.1 uncultured Prevotella sp. | reverse complement strand
ATAGCCTACGCTTATCCTCTCATACCAAGAATGAGGCATTATCTGTACGATGGAAGAATTTTTATAGATAACAACAGGGCGGAGAACGCACTTAGACCTATGGTTTTGACCAGAAAGAATATGCTGTTCTGTGGAAATCAGCAAGCGGCTGAAAACACGGCTGTCATCTGCTCGTTACTCGGTTCCTGTAAGGAATGTGGAGTCAATCCACGTGAGTGGCTGAATGATGTAATCAGCAAACTTCCCTATTATCTTACTCCCAAGTCAGAGAAAAAACTCACCGAGCTCCTTCCTGACAGATGGGGTGGATACCGACAAAGCCACGACACTCTCCCGACAGTCACGGGAATGTCTATGGACAATCCCAGGACTGTCCATAGACAAACTGTACACGCAACCTGAAACTCTGACGAACCGATAAGTCTTACCACTGCACATATACATAACTCAAGCAGAGTGATTTCTCTTGGGAAAAATCAAATGTACAAGATGTATTTGCTCAACCGCTTACGTTCTTCTATACGTTCATAAAGGAAGCTGTCCGAAATAATTCAGCAGTGCATAATAACAGTCGCAGAAGAACTCACAGGAGCGTTTCTCGTTTTGGTACGAGAGGTTCGACTTGGAGGGAGCACATGGGATGCCCAAGTGGTTCAAGTTGCCGTTGGCTGAATGCAGGCCGTTGCTGATTTCACGCAATGGCACGTAGTCGACGAACTGGCAGAATATCATGCTTACAAGTGGCTCAAGAAAAGACTGGAACGACTTTCACCATCTGCTGTTCTTTAAGTTAATTGCAACAAGTTCAAATCATCAGTAACCAATCCATCCAATACATGTTGAATTTTATCAGATATGGCCTTATCTATGCCATACGTGACGCACAATGATTGAAATTTGCTTACAGCATCGAACACCTGTAATATCTTCTTTTCAGGATTTTCCACAAAATCCTCGGCGAAATTGACAAAATCACTTGTGGTCAAGGCCGATCTCTTGCCCATCACACCCATAGAATGAATATGTGCAGAAGAATTTTCCCATGTATTTGCCGTGAACATTACATCATATGCAGGTGATAAACGCCACCTCCCTGTCTTATCCATGATAAACGATATGTTCTTATTATAGTCATCAGATATACCTGCGACATAATTAAATACCATTCTGATAAATATCTGATCTTTGTCTTCCTGGGGAAGTTTCAGAGTCTCTGCCAGCCAACATAGCTTCATATAATCATCTGCACCTGGCATAATGGCCGCAAGGGGCTGGCTAAGAATCTTGTCTCCATCCTTGCGATCAAATCTTTCCGTTACGAAATGATTTCTTCCATCAATCTCTTTCAGAAAGCATGACACCATGTTGATTCCTGCCGCCTTTGCCATTTCGCTATATACCATTTCTATCTCTGTGGTAGGAGAGTCATCTGCTTCTTTAAATTTTATGATATACTGCTTAAAATTTTCAGGCAAATCCTCCTGACCGGAACGGAACTCTTCCGTTTCGAGGTTATAGGCAACCACCGCCTTCGGGCGCATGCCACCGGCAGAAGTTCCGAGATATATTAACTTCTTCATCGTGAGGCTATCCTCCGGTGATATGACAGCAGCATCTCGATCATTATATATTTTAGAAGCCAAAGTTGCCAATGATGACATATTTACTGACTCATGGATGGCATCATCATTAAATTCCGGTTCAAATTCCAATGCTCCCATAGCCCTCTTGCCAATATAAGAGAGCTTCAATAGGGGCAATGATTCCGTAACCTTTATATTGTTATCCGTGAGCCATTGGTCAAATAGGGAAGCCCCCCATTTGTCAGGAAGCGCATCTGCAAGAAATTCCGGAAGCCCTTGATATAATTTATCTTTATTCCCATAGAAAGACGCAAACAAAGGGGTTCTCTTAGGATGTGTGGAAGGACATATATCATAATCTTGTTTCCTATACTCATCCGTAAATTGGAATACAGAACAATGCTTTTCAAAGTCCCAATTCAATTTGCCAATACAAGTTCCCCACAGATATACATTCACTATAATTGGCTCTTTCTTCATACCATCTTACGTTTACTGTTAATTCTTTGTATTTTCTTACCTGCCTCAAATCCGCAACTAAGCCCTTCAACGTCCTTCTTGCGTGTACACGTCCTCTCATTACTGAATTATCAGATAAATTGAGGCAGAAACACCCACTTCTGCCTACAACATCCCCTTACCCCACAATGCGACTTGAGACAATACGCAGTATCATACCCATAAGTTG
>URLQ01000248.1 GCA_900548745.1 uncultured Prevotella sp. | reverse complement strand
CAGTACGTATGCTGCCAGTGGGCTTTATATTAGCGAAACGAAGACTCCGGGACGTATTTATGCCATGTCTTTGGAGCATCATGTCCGTACTGAAGCCCGTTTCCATAATGTGGCCAACTGGAAAATTTATGCTTTCCAGTTTGAGGAAGAAGGTCGTGAAGGGCCTGATTGTTATATGGCAGAAATGTCCAATTGTCAAAATATCGAAATGGTAAATGTGTGGATGTATCGCGTTATCCGTGCCTTTATGCCGAAGAGGATAGGTTTCCGCATATGGGATTGCAAGAATATCACTTTCCGTAATATGCACAATTATACGCAGATATTACCAGTCATAGAGTTTCCTATATATGATATGAATAAGAAGTTGCCCGTTTATTCGTGGGACTTTGCCCGTCTCACTGTTTCGGGTAGCGAGAAGAGCCTTCGCCCTTCCTGCACGGTCATGGACAAGCCAGTGAAGCTGGCTACCGGTTTTGAACTAGCCTCCGGAGCTACTACCGACAGTAAAGGAAATATCTACTTCTGTGAAAACCGTCTGAAGAAAATCTATAAATGGTCGGCAGACACGGAGCAGATTACTTTGATAGCCGATTATCCCTGGAAGCCTTTTACATTGGCTACTGATACGCAAGACAATCTACTGGTTATTTTCCGCTATGACCCTCAGCCGGGTTATCTGGTGAACGGCAAGCAGGAAACGGTAGTGCGCTTGCCGGATGATAATCCGATGTACAGTGGTTGGGGTAACAGTGGCTGGAGTGCTTGGGGGTATTCTTTTAATCCGGATAACGTGGATGCTACGATGAAGCCTATGCCACGTGTCGTTACAGCCAGTATGAAGAATATACAGAAAGTCATTCACCCTTCCAGTCGTTGGAGAGGTGACTTTGACAAGGTGGTTGCCAGTATGCCTGAGTATAGTTTTGTCGCTCCGGATGGCGTGACAATTATTCCGGATACCTATGATTTGGGGCGTTCTTGTGCTTTGACTGTTACAGTGCCCGGTCAGTCAGAACCGGTTTATATTGTAAATGAGATGAATAAAACGACAGTACAACTTTCTGTTGGTGTGGATGGCCGTTTGACAGAACAAGGAATAATATGTCCTTATGGCCAATACAGTAATGTGACTGATGCTGACGGGAATGTTTATGTTGCTGATGGTGAAATATTTGTCTATGACAAATCTGGTAAAGAGCAGAGACGTATTCAGATAGAAGAACGCCCGATTTCCTTGGCAATTGGTGGAAGGCAGAAGGATATGCTTTTTGTTACCACCTCAAGTTCTTTCTATGGAATTAAGATACGTTAGGTATTGTATAGGTAAAAAAGAATTAGCCCCTGCGGTCGTTTTATATCGCAGGGGCTAATTTATTATAAGAAGGTCTCTTTTCCTTATAGGCTGATTGTTTGGAATATTATTTTTCCAGCAGCTCTTTCAGAAAAGAATCCAGTTCCTCATCCAATCCTTTCAGTAGCTCTTCATTGACCAATAGAGTATCATCATCCATCAGCAACAGTTCTGCTATTGTTTCTCTATCATCATCCACCAGTACAAAAGAGAATGGTTTCAGAATAGTCAGCTTGTCGAACTTTCCTTCATTTTTCATGTTGCAGAGCAGTGAGGACAAGATACGCTCTACATTTTCGTAGAAATCATCCCCCTCGTATGTCATCCATTCTTCAATGGAAGTATTGGCAAGCTCTTCATCTTCATCATCAAAGATAGACAGTTCGCCCGAATTCTGATTCGGTTGCAGATGAATGTCTGTAACGATAGTCTGTTCGCAACCGCAGGTGTATTTGCCGATTGCTTTTTTAAGAGTGTCCTCCAAGAGTGCTAATGACGATTGACTGAGCTTCATAATAACTTTCTTTTCTTAATGGTTGTTCAAAGGTATAAAAAAAACGGTTATCTCTGCATCATTTGACTAAAAATCATCATCAAATCTGTTCATTTGCATGTTCAGGCGTGCCATTCCCTCTTTTCGTTTCTCCAATTCGTCTACATACATGCTGATAAAGATATAATAGGAGATGGTTCCATCATGTATTTCGCCTGTCTCTTTTTTGTCTGTCTTGCTTTTCTCACGGGCAAGGGTTTGCGCTTTTAATGCCCATTCCAAGGCAGTATCTATGCTGTCTTGCATTTCGTAGCCCAAAGCGGTGTTATAGGCTGCATACATTTTCTGTTTTCCTTTTTTTGTTTCGTAGGTCTGCTTCCAGAGCTCTACTGCTTTACTCCAATTTTCTTCTTTGGCATATACGGCTGCGTCACGCATATTTACAGAACCAC
>URLQ01000247.1 GCA_900548745.1 uncultured Prevotella sp. | reverse complement strand
AGTAATGCTTTAGTGACGAAAACCAATAGAAGGCGTTGAGCAAAAGCGGTGTTGTGAGGTGACGCGACTTGACCTTTGGGTACAGAAGCGTGGCGAGTTGGCTAAGCAAAGCCTCGTTCTTGGTGTGGAGAAAGCCTTGATAATAGTTGTCGGCAGAGATGAATGTCGAGAATGGCACGCCCTGGAAGTCGGCGGCGATGGCTGCTGCTCTTCCTATTTTGGAGATACGAACTGGCAACGGAGCGAATTGACGTAAGAAGTCCAATGAAGCCGTGGCTGCTTGCACTTGTCTGATGGTGAGCGTACTTTCCTGCTTTTGCTTGCGTCTACGCTTCACAAGATAGCTGCCGTCATGCGTCTTGCACAACACCCTTAGGTCTGCCCATTTGTACAGGCAGAGAGTGAGAATTTCTTCCATTGGCAGATCATGCGAGAGCTGCGTGAAGAAATACTGGAGTTGGCTGTCAGATAGCGATTGCCAATCTTTGGGTAGGGATAAATTGAAAAATGCTTCCATACTGCGAAAGTACGGAAGCATTTGTATGGGGGAAAAGCCAAGATTATTTTATAACATAACGGAAGATGTCAAAGCGAGAAAAGCCAATGCTTTCGAGAATTTCCCTGCTTTTGATTTGATTGCTTTTATTGTTGTAGTTTTTTATGAGAGGAATTCTGATAATGGTCTTATCTGCATACCCATTGTCTACAAGCCATTTGAGATTGGCTAATACAAAAGAGTTGTCCTTGCCTGTGTATTGCTTGTAAATAAACTCGTCCATATCTTTGATGTCAATCACTAAAAGGTCAGCAAATTGAGCAACTTTAAAGATATTTTTGTTCGGTACATTCAATGAAGATTCTATGGTGATTTTCCATTTCTCTGGCATTTTTCGAGTAAACTCACTTATAAAATCAGCGTACAGCAGTGGCTCACCACCACCAAAAGTAACTCCTCCCCCCGTAGCCAAAAAATAAATATTGTCAGGCATCAAGCGTTCTATCAGTTTATCAACAGTAAGCTTACATTCTGGAGATTCTTTGAAGCATTGGGCGTTTATGCAATATGCACATCTAAGTGGACATTCATGAAATGCAACGAGAGTAGTGATGCCGTCACCGTCTGTAGCCAAGCGGTGACGGTCAATTCCTATCAATGGTGCTTCTAATGGTGGCATAAGTTACTTTAGCATAATATCTATTGGTATCATAATTTTCGCACATGTCGGCTTGCCGTCTTTTAAGGCTGGCTTCCATTTAGGCATCGCTTTTACAAGTCGTAACACTTCCTCTTTCATCTCTTGAGGACAAATTGTTATGACTTTAACATCGGCAAGACTGCCATCACCCAACACATAGAAAGAAACATTTATGCGCTGCTGATATGCTCCTTGTAAAGTTTCAGGTACACATAAATTTTGTTCTACAAAATGTAGCAGGGCACTGTTGCCGCCAGGATAGAATGGCCCTGTGTCAAAATCGTTATTTTCAACAACCATTTTTCCTTCCTGTTTTTTCTTGCGACGCTTCTTTGTTTTAGGCTTTTGTGGTGCAACTACAACCATTTCTCCTAAAATATTATCGTCTTCTTCCGTTAGGCAAAGCGTGTTAAAGCCTTTCAAGTCCAGTTCGCTGAATGAATAGACCTTGTTTTTATAACCAATATATTTCAATCGTAGCGTGGAATCCCTTGGAAAGGTAACAGAAAAGTTTCCGTCAATGTCTGTAATGCTGCCGGGTCGTTTGTTTCCTACAACAATAATTGCACCAACAAAAGGAGTTCCGTCAGCATCTTTCACACATCCATTGATTGTAACTTGTGCTCTTGTTGGCAGAGAGTCTGCTGCGATTACTTCATTACCAATAGGTACAGACGGTGACGAAGTTTGGGCATATACATTGTATGGGGTCGCCAAAATGCCAATGGCAACACCTGTAACACAAACAGCCTCTCCCATGCGTTTGCGTAAAGACAATTCCGACTCTATATATTTTCTTTCAGTCTCGCATGCTGGACATGTTCCACTGCAATGTCCTTTGAAGTGGCAAACTTTTGGCTCGTATGCAATGCCATTCATGTCAGCAATCTTTTTTCTGACAGCTTTCAGTACGTCGCAAATTTTTCTACCCCTATCCATACTAGTTATTATTAGTCAATGGCAAAGATAACAATTTTTTCTTAGAAAAAGTAGCCTCATGTTTGCTTTTTATTTTTATATCCATGGTCTTCAAAGAATTTGGCAGTGTCTGAGTTTTTCCATTCAGCGAATACGTTGCCCTTGGCTAAACGTATGCTGTTCACAATGTCGATTATGCTTGGTATCGGGTATTCACCGATACGGAGGATAGAGAATTCGAT
>URLQ01000246.1 GCA_900548745.1 uncultured Prevotella sp. | reverse complement strand
ACGACTCATAAATCTACCCTTAATCGTGTATTGGATGATAGTTGCGGATTTTAGGTAAAATCGTTTCCTTTTTACATTAAAATTTATACCAATCAAATTTTTCGGTGCAAAGGTATATTGATTCCGTGGACCTAAGTTCATTGGGTAATGTTATGGTAAGCAAGAGTAAGAATATGAAAAGTATAACTGTCATACATACAGTTATTTACCAAATATTCGGGGGGGGTAGAAAGTAAGAGTCAACAAAAAAAACAAGAAAAAAAGTAGGAAATAAGCATGATAATTCAACGAGAAATCTTTAATTTTGTAGCAAATAAGATACGGACTGATTTACTGAAATGCCAATGAGAACAAAAATTATAATCTTTACTATCTGTGTTTGTGCAATTTGTGCCCACGCACACAACAACAATCTTTACAAACGTTTAGACTCTGTAATAGCCCATAGTGCAGTTTATGATTCTATCAAAGAAAAAAGACTAAAAGACATTCAGCTTGGTGCTAAATACGTGACCAACCCGGCAGACAAGCTGCGCATATATGAGAAGTTGGTCAATGAGTATAGTCCATACGTTTACGACTCGGCAATGGTGTATGTCCAAAGGGGAATAAGCCTTGCCAAACAGACTGGCAATTCTGATTATTGCAACCGATTCCTGATTGCAAAGGCAAGTCTGCTGATTGAACGAGGCTTCTATATTGAGGCTAAGGAAAGTCTGGACAATATTGAGATATCACAATCCGATCCAAAGCAAAATTTCCTTTTCAACTGCGCCCAGAGTTCACTTTATTACAATCTGAATGCCTATTGTCAGAAAATGGAGTTCAGCCAACATTATAACGAACTGTTCAAGGAATATATTGGCAAGGCACTATATACTGTCCGAAGAATAGTGCAATGTATTATTATATGAAAGGTATAAATCTCTTTTTCTCAGGCAGGAGTATCAATGAGATTAGTGCTTCGTTGAATAAGGCAATGCAAATGTTCGGACCCGAAAACCGCATGTACGGCAGGGCGGCATACGTTCTGTCGAAGGCTTACGGCAAGAATAAGCAATTTGAGCAGCAGGAACGTTATCTGCTGCTTGCGGCGATTAGCGATGTCATGTCGTCAAACAATGAGAGTCTGGCATTGCAGGATGTTGCTCTGTCGCTTTATAAAAACAAAAATGATCTTGACAAAGCCCAGAAATATATCAATCAAACATTGAAAGACGCACATGAATATAATAGTCGTCTGCAACGTGTGGAGCTATACGCCAACCTTAATGTCATACTGTCGGCTTATAACGAAAAACTCCAAAAGGAAGGCACTTGGCAAAAAGTGGCGATAATATGCATACTTTTGTTATTGGCAGCCATTGCAACTGCAGTAGTGTACATCAGCCGGAAAAACCATTTATTGAAACTGACGGAGAAGGAGCAGAAAGCCTTGACGGAACAGTTGAGCGCAATCAACAAACAACAGAAAAAGGACAACAAAGCACTTCAGGACTCGAACGATGAGCTTAAAGGCTCCAACAAAGTGCTTCAAGACTCCAACGATGAGCTAATGAGTTCCAACAAAGCGCTTCAGAACTCTAACGATGAACTTAAATACAACAACAATGAACTAAAGAACTTTAACAACGAACTTAGGGACTCCAACAAAGCACTTAAAGACTCCAACAACGAGCTTCAGAACTCCAACGATGAACTTAACGGTTCAAACAAATCGCTTAGGGATGCCAACGATGAGCTTGAAAACACCAACGCAAAGCGAGAACTTATGGTCAATGCCTTTATCATGCTTTGCTATCAATATATCGAGCGGTTGGACAATCAGCGCAAACTGGTGATACGCAAGATCAGGGCAAATCAGCAGAAAGAGTTGCTGAGCATACTCTCGTCTTCAAAACGGAGTACCGAGGAGAATCAGAATTTCTTGTCGCAGTTCGACAAAATCTTCCTCTCGCTCTATCCATCGTTTGTAAAGGAGCTTAACACCTTATTGACGCCCGAGGCGCAAATCCAGCCAACGAAAGACAACGAGTTGACCCCAAGCTTGCGTGTAGCAGCCTTGGTGAGACTGGGCGTAACGGAGAGTCCCAAGATTGCCGGCATCCTCTCATACTCGCTGCAAACGATATACAATTATCGCTCCACACTGAAGAACAGCGCCATCGACAAAGAACACTTCGAGGAGAATCTGCAAAAGCTATGCTCCATCTATTAAACGCATATCAACAAAATAAGCTAACTCTGAACAGGGAAGTTTACACTCAGACAATGTTGATGGCAAGGTATCTGAAAATAGCATAACTCTTTGACAAGGATTTATGGGTGACACGATAACGAAGTCAGAAAAAAGAATGTTGGTTTTATGACGGTTGACACAACCACCATAAAGCCAACATTCTTTTTATGCCTATATAATAATATAATATGGTGGCAAAGCCACTATTCATCCACCAGCACAACAGTAACTCCGCGTGCAGCCTGTGCTCCCATGACAAGAGCCTG
>URLQ01000245.1 GCA_900548745.1 uncultured Prevotella sp. | reverse complement strand
CGGTATGCTCTGCCAGATTATGGTCGTTCCGGCGTTGTTCTACATCTTCCAGACACTTCAGGAGAAGATTAAGCCTCTTGAATTTGAGGATGACAATGCTGATGTTGACTCAGAGGTCAAGCAGTACACCAACCCTTACGTGGCAGGAGCATTGCAGGAGCAGATAGACAAAAGCTCAAAGAAATAAAAAGTAACTTCCAGTCTTCGGGAGTTCGTCGTAACGACTCCCGAAGACGTGGATATATAATAAATAAGGTACTTATATGAAGATTAAAAGTATAATAGCTTTCGCTTCTGCCGGATTACTTCTTGGCAGCTGCGGAATATACAACAAATACGAGCGTCCGGATGTGAACGTGAAAGGACTGGTGCGTGATTCTGCATCGGTTGCCGACACGCTTGCAGTCAGCGATACCACGAGCTTCGGCAACCTGCCTTGGCGTAGTGTCTTCACTGACCCACAGCTGCAGTCGCTCATAGAGCAAGGACTTGCCCACAACACCAATATGCTTAACGCTGCACTCAACGTGAAGATGGTGGAGGCGCAACTTGAGGTGGCTAAACTCGCCTTCGTCCCTTCATTCACTTTCTCTCCGCAGGGAGTAATCTCTTCGTGGGACGGCAACAAGGCTACAAAGACATATTCTCTGCCAGTGCAGGCAAGCTGGAGCATAGACCTCTTTGGCAACCTGCTCAATGTAAAGCGCAGCGCACAGATGTCGCTGCTCGCCACGAAAGACTATCAGCTCGTGGTGCAGACCAAGCTGATTTCCAACATCGCCAACATGTATTACACGCTGATGATGCTTGACAAGCAGTTGGAGATTGTTGACAACATGCAAACCCTTACGAAGGAGACATGGGACATCATGAAGCTACAGAAAGAGTTGGGACGTGTAAAGGAGACCGGCGTGCAGAGTGCAGAGTCCAACTACTATTCTGTGCAGGCACAGGCTGCCGACCTGAAGCGTCAGATTCGTGAAATGGAGAACTCTCTCTCCCTGCTGCTCGGTCAGCCGGCACAGACCATCAGCCGCGGCAAGCTTGAGAACCAGTCGCTGCCGTCGGAATTCTCCACAGGCATCGGCATACAGCTCCTGAGCAACCGTCCGGACGTGCATTATGCAGAGATGAGTCTTGCACAGTGCTTCTACAACACCAACCAGGCACGTTCCCGTTTCTATCCGAGCATTACCATCAGCGGATCAGGGGCTTACACCAACAGTGGTGGCGGCGGTATCGTTAATCCGGGCAAGATGCTTTGGAGCGCAATAGGAAGTCTCGTGCAGCCTATCTTCGCCAACGGACAGCTCATTGCTGGTCTGAAAGTAGCAAAGGCTCAGCAGGAGCAGGCATACAACACATGGCAGAACGCTGTACTCTCGGCAGGTAGCGAGGTGAGCAACGCCCTTGTGCTTTATAATTCTTCCGACGAGAAGAGCAAGCTGGAGCAGAAGCAGGTGGAGAGTCTGACCAAGAATGTAGAGTATACAAAGCTCCTCTTCAACGAGGGCAGCAGCACTTACCTTGAGGTTATCACAGCACAGCAGAGCCTTCTCAACGCACAGCTCTCCAAGGTGGCAGATGACTTCTACAAGATGCAGGCTGTAGTTAATCTCTACTACGCTCTTGGTGGAGGAAGAAATTAAATGGAGAATTAAGAATGAGGAACGGAGGATAAGGATATATCCTTTGTTCTGAACTCTAAACATTAAATTCAAAATTATGATAAGTGAAAAAGCATATATAGCTCCGGGAGCAAAGATCGGAAAGAACGTAACAATCTATCCGTTCGCTTATATCGAGGATGATGTCGTTATCGGTGACGATTGCGTTATCTTCCCTTACGTAAGCATTATGAAGGGCACCCGAATGGGCAAGGGTAACAAGGTGTATCAGAATACTGTACTTGGTGCCGAGCCCCAGGACTTCAACTTCAATGGTGACGAGACAGCACTTGTCATTGGCGATGAGAACATCTTCCGTGAGAATGTTGTTATCAATCGTGCCACGTTTAAGGATGGCGAAACCCGTATCGGAAACCGCAACTTCTTTATGGAGGGCGTGCATATCTCTCATGATACGAAGGTGGACGACTACTGTACATTTGGCTATGGAACAAAGATTGCCGGTGATTGTGAAGTACATAGTGCGGTGATCTTCTCTTCTGGAGTCATCGTCAATGCCAATGTACGTATTGGTGGTGCGTCTATGGTCACAGGTGGTGTTCGCATAAGCAAGGATGTTCCTCCGTTCATCGTAGCCACCGACAACCCTGTCCGTTACGGCGGCGTTAACGAGACATTGCTCAAAAATTCAGGCACCGATCATAAGGTGATAGGTCATATCGCCAATGCATACCGTCTTGTTTTCCATGGTCAGACAAGCGTCTTCGATGCTATCAACCAGATTAAGGAACAGGTGCCGCCAGGTAAGGAAATTGATTCTATCGTTTCCTTCCTTGAAAGCACACAGATTGGAATCATAAGTAAAATGTAAATCATACCTAATATTTTTTTCATAGCATGGTTTTTGTGGGGAACTGGCCGCGAGGTTAGTTCCCCATTTTGTTTGACTAGCATGTGTATTGTCTAATGGGTGCAAGTCCCTAACGAGCCCT
>URLQ01000244.1 GCA_900548745.1 uncultured Prevotella sp. | reverse complement strand
CCACTTTTGTCTTGACTTTCTTCCAAGCTTTCCATATACACATGCGGATTCTACGCCTTAGCCATTCGTCTGTTACAAGCAAGAGACGCTTCATATTGGCAAGGTGATATATCATCGAGTCGTCGGCATAGCGCACAAAGGGGAGTCCTCTGCGTTCGAGTTCTTTATCCAGTTCGTTAAGCATTATGTTACTCAACAACGGACTTAGCGGTCCTCCTTTGGGAGTTCCTTCCTCGCTCGCTTCAAACAAGCCTTTGTTCATTACACCACTTCGAAGATCTTTGAGAGCAATAAAGCAATTCACTAATCTTGTGTATCAGCACATTACTCTGTTTGAGATATATAAAAAGTATAGGTCTTTAAAGCTCTTGTTCTTACAATTTTCCATATCAATGAAAATGAGTACAATATACAGCTTTTTAATGTTTGGAATAATCACTTGTCTGCAAAATCTTCATATTCTAATCGCTCAAAACTTACAAAAACCTAAAAAACGGTATAGGAATGTTGCTGCGCAATTCCTATACCGCTTATATTCAATGCTTCAAGCTGTTTGCACAGCTATTTGAGCGATTAGTATTCATCCTCGTTAAAGAGGGACAAGGCGCATTGAGTTTCAGATGATTGTATTGTCGTTTCAACCTTTTCGATCATTTTATTTCGTAGTGAAAGACCATGAAAGGATATTGCTTATTTGAAAAGCTGCTCCATTGTAACTTCGCTATGTACCAAACTATGATGTGCGCCATCTGCTACACCATAGGTGGTAACAAAAGTGATGACCAATGAGAACTTTGTCTTGGTAGAGCTTTGGAAGAGCTCCAATCGTTGCCTTAATAACTGTTCGTATGCCTCCGTAATGCGGTATTCAGATTTACTGAATTTCATCTCGCATAGATGAATGATGCGATCAGCGCGTTTGATGACTAAATCAATCTGTCCTCCTTTCTGGTCTTCACTTGCAGCCTTGCGCCATGAAGACACTTCTGTTGCCATCCCCGAAATGCCCAAGGCACGTTTTATGCAGTCAGTGTGCATAAGGCACACTATTTCAAATGTAAGTCCCTGCCATGTAGAGATTTGGCGTGACTCAAAATTATGGCTCCACCAATGTTCATCGCCTGAAATATCCTGCAAGATAAACTTGTAATAAAACAAAGTATAGAAATCCACCAAACGATAGATTGTATCTTTCACCTTATGACCGAAATTCTGATTTCGGGAGATGAAGTCACATCTTTCAAGATTGGTCAGTACACGGGTAAGAGTGCCACCAGTGATTCCAATTGTCTTGGATATTTCTTCACGTGACATGCCATCATGATGTGCAGCCAAAGCCTTTACTACACTTATATATAAGTCGGCATTTGAAAACAGAGCGTTATACAATTCATCAAACTCGCTTCGCATAATACCTCCTTGGACAAAGAATAGTCTGTCAACATTCTGCACGAGGCTTTCTTTGGTATTAATGAGACTTAGATAAAAAGGGATGCCTCCAAACACCATGTAGCACTGTAATATTTGGTATCGGTCCCATTTGCAGTGCTTTCTATGAAGATACTCCTCTGTCTCATGCAAAGTAAATGGTCTAACATAAATGCTGCTTGTAATGCGAGCATGCAGCCCTCCTTGGTTTTCAATCAGATTGTCTACCATCCATGAGGTTGCCGAGCCACTGGCAATAAACACAATATCACTGCGACGGGCAGCCCAGCCATTCCAGAAATTCTCCAATGCAGCAACAAAGTCAGACTTCTGTGTGTCAATCCAAGGCATCTCGTCTATAAATACCACTTTTTTTCTGCTTGTATCAAGTGATTCAAGATATTCTTCAAGAGCATCAAATGCGTCGAACCAATCGGAAAACTTATCCGACTTTATGCCTGAGAACTTTTTCAATGCACGCGCAAAACTCGTAAGTTGTCTCTGGCGTGATAGATTATGTCCTCCAACAAATGTAAAGTCGTATTGTCCGTGATAGTATTGATCAACAAGAAAAGTCTTACCCACTCTTCGCCGTCCATATACTATAACAAATTCTGAACGATCCGACTCCATCACTCTGTGGAGTTCTTGACACTCTCGCTCTCTACCAACAAGTTTGTTTGTCATGATCATACCGATATATCTTAACCCTTGCAAAGGTAACGGTTTAATTGCAATTAAAAGAAAAATATGGCGATTATTTACCCAAATCTATGTTACAGACTTAGATTTGGGTAAATAATCTGCCTTAATTTCTTTTGCATACTCTGACAATGGCTATTTAGTTGTTATGGCTATATGCTCTGATTTGAGCAGTTTATTTTAATAAGACAGGCTGCGCTTCAGCTTTTGAAGTAACGTCATTGCGTTTGGCTCGCACTATATTGGGCAGTACAAGAACGAAAAAAGCGGTATAGGAATCTCATAAAAATTCCTATACCGCTTATATTCATTGCTTTGAGCTATACCGTATAGCTGCTTGAGCGATTAATATTCGTCCTCGTTGAAGAGGAAGTCTTCCTTCGTAGGGTAATCCGGCCAGATGTCTTCAATGCTCTCGTAGACATCTCCCTCGTCCTCTATCTCCTGCAAGTTCTCAAGAACTTCAAGCGGCGCCCCGGAACGGATTGCATAGTCAATCAACTCGTCCTTCGTTGCAGGCCATGGCGCATCTTCG
>URLQ01000243.1 GCA_900548745.1 uncultured Prevotella sp. | reverse complement strand
GCCGTTGCCGATGATGACCTGCGCGACAACTCGTCGAAGGCCCTTTCTGAAGGTGACACATTGATTGACACTCATGGCGCATATCTTGTTTCCCCACGAAAGGTAGCAAAGGAAATGGGAGTGGTATTCATTGACGCCAACAAGATTACCCATGACCTTGAGCAAGGGATGGGAAAGGAAGGCTCCAAGAAGCTACACATGATATTCTCACCAGGCGAACACCCTTCATTGCCGGACGGAAGACAGGACAACACCCACTATTGTGTATATGGCGCATCAAAGGTAGCCTCGCTGCTTTCCGACGCTTTATGCAAGGCAATCCCCCAGCTTGCCAAACATCACATCTGCTATGACGTATATGTGTCAAAGACCGGCAACGGGCAATACTTTGATTTGTCAAAAGCGGTAGAGAACATACCTACAGACAAGCGCACCACCATAGCTATAACGGGTGGAGTATGGAAAAAGCCTGTTGTGCCTAAGGGTAAAAAAATAAAATTCATAATGCTGCGTGGAGCACGATTTGAATAATGAAAATAAAGAGTTTCATCATATTATTGGCAATGGTTGCGCAGACAGTCTCTGCGCAATCTTTGTTTATGAAGGAATGCCGGCAGAGACACTTTCCCAAAGAAATTCCTCCCGGAAACTATAGCGGCATAACCTACCTCGGGCATAATGACTATGCTGTAGTGTCTGACAAATCGGAAGAAGACGGATTCTTCATATTCAATATAACGGTGGATTCCATTAGTGGAGAAATAAAAGACGTAAGGAACAAAGGCTTTCATGGCATCGGAACAAAACATGGCGACCTTGAAGGCATAGCTTTCGATAGCAGCTCCGGCTTGCTGTACCTATGCAGCGAGGCTAAAAGCCGTATTGTAGAGTATGACATGAAGAAAAAGAAACCGACGGGAAGGACTCTCGACCTTACACCTTATTATATAGGTATGGAAGGGAATGGCGGCATGGAGTCATTATGCTTAGACAAAGAGAACAGGCTTTTGTGGACCATCAACGAAAAACCTCTGCGCCAGGATGCCACAGAAGGTGGATATATACTCCGTCTGAAATCATTCGACATGGATTTCAGAAACACAGCAACATATATGTATCGGATGGATGCCTCAGTGGCATCAGGAAACGATGGATATACACACGTAGTTGGCGTAAGCGAAGTGGCTGCAATAGGAAAGGGGACTCTTGTTATACTGGAAAGAGAATTCTATGTGCCGAAAATAAAGGTCGGGGCCTATTGTATATGCAAGCTCTATAGTGTCAGACCAACGGAGCCGTACAATATCCGTAATGACTGCCCTGCCAATGACGATACACGTTTTCTTGAAAAAGAGAAACTTACAGAATGGAAGACAACACTCTCACTTTTGGGCCGAAGTATAGCCAATTACGAGGGAATATGTATGGGATCTGAACTTGAAAACGGCAATATGACACTTATACTTGTCGCAGACTCTCAAAATCAGTTTAAAGGTGTCTTAAAAGACTGGTTTAAGAGTGTAGTTCTCTCACCTATATACAACTAAAAGGTCTTTATTTACAAATTCCCCATAAAATATTTGCAAGTTCAAAATAAAAGGCGTAAGTTTGCATCGCAATATTAACCTAAAACTATTTTTCGAATGAAAAAGTATAACTTTAATGCAGGTCCATCAATACTTCCAAGAGAGGTAATTGAAAACACAGCAAAACAGATTTTAGATTTCAATGGTATCGGTTTGTCTTTGGCAGAAATCAGTCACCGTTCAAAAGATTTCCAGCCAGTAATTGACGAAGCTACAGCTCTTATCAAGGAATTGCTCAATGTTCCGGAAGGATATTCAGTATTGTTCCTCGGTGGTGGTGCATCATTGGAATTCTGCATGATCCCTTACAACTTCTTGGTAAAGAAGGCTGCGTATCTGAACACAGGTACATGGTCAAAGAAGGCTATCAAAGAGGCTAAGCTGTTCGGTGAAGTTGTTGAGGTAGCATCTTCTGCAGACGCTAATTTCACATTCATTCCGAAAGATTGGACATGTCCAACAGACTGTGATTATCTGCACATTACCACGAACAACACCATTTACGGCACAGAATTGCGCAAAGACGTTGACGCACCTGTTCCACTCATCGGAGATATGTCATCAGATATCTTCAGCCGTCCTGTAGACGTTGCCAAATACGATTGTATCTATGCCGGCGCACAGAAGAACCTGTCAATGGCCGGTGTTACTTTGGTTATCGTAAAAGACGAAGCATTAGGCAAGGTACAGCGTACTATCCCTACAATGCTCGACTATAGAACACACATCGAGAAGGGCAGTATGTTCAACACTCCTCCTGTAATTCCTATCTACACATGTCTTGAGACATTGCGTTGGCTCAAGAAGAGCGGTGGCGTTGAGGAAATGAACAGAAGAGCTCACGAAAGAGCAGACCTGCTGTATGCAGAAATCGACCGCAACAAGCTGTTCCGCGGCACAGTAGCCAAGGAAGACCGTTCTCTGATGAACATCTGCTTCGTTATGAACGACGAATACAAGGAACTCGAAAAGCCATTCCTCGAATATGCAACAGCTCAGGGCATGGTCGGCATAAAGGGTCATCGTTCTGTTGGTGGTTTCCGTGCAAGCTGCTACAACGCAATGAGCGTAGAGGGTGTTAAGGCTC
>URLQ01000242.1 GCA_900548745.1 uncultured Prevotella sp. | reverse complement strand
TCACTTTTCTACCGTTTAGAGTGTATAGTATTGATAATCAACTAATAATAGATACCAAGATTGCAAAAAATTAAAGGAAGCAAAACTGTCTGACGGATTGAAAAAGATTGAAAACGATTGCTTCAAATTTTGCAGTTCGCTTGAAAAAGTCACAATGCCCAAAGACCTTGAAGTAATTTCATGGGGTGCATTCTCTGATTGCACAAGTCTTAAGAATATTGATATTCCGCGGACTGTAACAAAAATCGACAAAGACGCATTTGAAAGCTGCACAGCCCTTGCTTCCGTAAACATTACAGACTTCAACGCATGGAGTCATATCACATTTGGAGAAACGAATAAAGAATACTATGCTCCACAAAATTCCAATCCTGTATACTATGCAAAGCATTTGTATGTAAACGGAGCGGAAATTGACAACGTAAACATTCCTTCGGATATAATTGGTATCGGTGCAAATGCCTATTGCGGCATGGAATCATTGAAGAAAGCCAACATACACAGCAATGTTATATCCGTAGGCAACAATGCCTTTTACGGATGCAAAAACATGTCTGAAATCTATGTATATGCCATCAAACCGCCAAAGGCTACGAAATCATGTTTTGACGGTATCGACAAGCAAAGCTGCACCTTGTACGTTCCACGCGGCACTTATATGGATTATTTTCTTGCCGAAGGATGGGGTGACTTTCTTAATATAGTAGAATTTGATGCGACAGGCATTGACAATCCGGACTTGTCTTGCAAGCCTAAGCCTGTAGACTATTACAATATTAATGGTATGAAGACAACAAGACAGACCAAAGGCCTGAATATATTGAGAATGTCGGACGGAACATACATGAAGACTTCATTCTGACATTATTATCTGACTCTACAATTCATCTGAGACCTTATATATTTATACATTCTTTACCCTGACCTCCACTCGGGGGAGGTAAAGATGAAAACAATATAAAAACGGAACGGCAGTGACTTTTACACAAGCTGTTCCGTTTTTTTCTGAACTTTATATACCATGCAACGTTCGAACGGGTAGCGTACAGTTTCAGTACTCCTATCTCATTACTCTACAAGCCTGCCAATGTCTCAATACTATTTTGCCCATCGCAATATTTATACATTGCAACAAGAATGAAACACATTAGTAAGACTTTCATAACAGGGGTGAAAACACAGTGTAACACAAGCCCCGTACCTTTGCACCGGATTCAGAATTAATGATGAACAAATGATTCTAAAGAGAAAGTACATGATTGTAAAGAAGGTAAACAAGATTGTGGCAACTGCCATGTTGCTTACAGTTCCGGCGGCAAACGGTTTCGCCGCCGACATCATCGGCAGGGTGACCGACGGGAAATCGAAGGATGCTCTTATCGGTGCCACCGTACAGGTGGAAGGAACGAACATCATCGCCGCCACCGACATCGACGGCAACTTCCGACTCTCCGGACTGAAGGAAGGCGAGAAGTACAGACTGACCATTACTTACGTAGCATACAAGAATAAAGAAATTGACGGGGTTCAAGCGAGCGATCAGCCTCAGATGATTAGCGTAGCGCTGACACCCGACGAACAGACACTGGGCGAAGTCACCGTAACCGGCATAGCAAGAAAGAATACGGAAGCGGCTATGGTGCAGATTGCCAAAAACAGTCCCGTCATAGTGAACAACGTTTCGGCACAGGAAATAGGAAAGACACAGGACTCCAACGCAGGAGAGGTGATCCGACGTGTGCCGGGCGTAAGCCTCATCGACGACAAGTTTGTGATGGTGCGCGGCTTGTCGCAACGATATAATAATGTATGGATCAACGGCGGAGCGGCTCCAAGCTCCGAAGCCGACTCAAGGGCTTTCTCCTTTGACCTCATACCGAGCGCACAAATCGACAATATGCAGATCGTGAAGACCCCATCGCCGGAATATCCTGCCGACTACACGGGCGGCTTCGTGCTCGTCAACACGAAGGATATCCCTGTGGGGAACATGTTTCAGGTGTCGGTGGGAGGAAACTGGAACACGGCTTCTGTGTTCAAGGACTTCCAGTATGCCAAAGGCTCCTCTACCGACTTCCTCGGCTTTGACGGCGGTCTGCGTAACCTCGACGGCGGCTTCCGCACCTCGCTCCGTCCTATAGGCAACGGCAGTACCGACCTACAGGGCAACGGTCTGAACAACGACTGGCTCCTCAAGAGCATGAAGCCATGGGGCGACCTGAAGATATCCGCCAACTTAGGCAGGAGATGGAAGATTGGCGAGAACCAAATGGGAATGATTGCCGCCCTGAACTACACCAACGAATACCGCACGTTCAGCGATATGCAGAACAACCAGTTCGGAGTGTACGACGAGCGCAACGACCGTTCCATCTATCTGAGCAACTCGCTCGACAACCAATATAACCACAACGCTCGCCTCGGCGCTATGCTCAACCTGACGCTGCTCACCGCCGACGGCAACAACAAGTTCCAGTTCAAGAACATCTTCAACCAGATCGGCAACGACCGCTATACCAGCAGACAGGGCGTGGACGAACAGAACAACCAGACGCGCTCGGCTGAATACTACTACCGCAGCCGCACAACATACAACGGACAGTTCACTGGCAAACACACGCTGAAGAGCGACGAACTGGACTGGAGCCTGAGCTACTCCTATGCCAACCGCAACGTGCCTGACCGCCGACGCTA
>URLQ01000241.1 GCA_900548745.1 uncultured Prevotella sp. | reverse complement strand
TTCAAGCCTTATTTGAGGCTTGAAACCCCGCCATGCCCTACCGCTGAATAGTTACCTTATTTTTAGGCAGCACTAAGATATGTGAAATCGCTGATATGACTAAAAGACCTTGAATGAGCTGTTTTACTACTACCGTAAAGTTCAACTGTTGCAGTTCAAGTGTGTAAGATTAAGTATTTATTAATAGTGCTGCAGAATTAAACATTATCATGAAACTACGTGCAATCATTTTCTTTAGCCTGATTGGCATCTTTGGAGAAGTTCCAACCGCATCAGCGCAGTCGCTTAAGGGTTTATTCAAAAGCGCTGTCAACAAAGTAAAGCAGGAAGTAAAACAGGAAGTGAATAATACTACTTCTAAAACCAAATCAGCAGGCACTTCAAGCGTGAAAGGCAAGCTCCCGGCAATGAACAACTCTTCATCATCCCTGTTTGGAGCAAACCACACAGCTCTTTTTGCACCTGTCGGAACCCCAATAAATGCAAAGTACGGCATTAAGAAGGTTACACCTGTCAAGCCTCCGAAAGAGGACGTTAAGCAACCAGACTGGAATGACGCACGCACATATGTCTATGAGCTTGACAACCAAAGCCTTGTTGATGAATATCTGATGCTCGAAAAATGTATGGAAACAAAATATATCAATCCTTCGGGTCCTGCATCTTTCAGATACCATAGCGTACTGGACGAGCTCGTTGAACGAACGTCAAGATTGAACCGCATGGTAGAATATTACAATGAAGCCAACGACGCTGCCAATGACGAAGACGAGGTGGCTTTTGCTGACGAATTCATCGATTTATTAATCGGGCAGGTATTGAAACAGGATAGCTACAAGAGAATGATACGTTCGTCGCTTGCTCCGTTTGCTACATTAAACAAGCTCTCTGGTAAGAATTTTATGAAGAGTGAAACTTTGGATTATTTCGAGAAGCACGGAGGCCTTGAGAATGCCCACAAAGCCAACTTTACGGTTGTGAAGTCTCGAAAAAAGAAATAATTAGGATGGATTATCACGATAAAATATTATTTTTGTTGCGTAAAAACGATAAAAACATAAATCGCATAAGAGCAGTCTTAGAGGACAAAGGGATAAGCCAAACATGGCTTGCAAAGAAGTTAGGAAGGAGTTTCAGTACGGTCAATGCTTACGTATGCAACCGTTCTCAACCCAACCTTACCACACTTCTTGAAATTGCACAGTTCTTGTCTGTGGATATGAAAGAACTTATCACGGACAAAAAGGAACGCAATGATTGAAGAGATTATGAGAGACAAAATAATATCATAGCATCATTTTGTGGATAAACTAAAATATAGTATTTGCAAAATAAATTGAACTTTTCTCATAAGAAAAGAAATATACTATAAGAGTTCATATCTCTCTACATATTAAATTGTTAATTGCTGATAACTATGAGACTGAAGCCAAAACTACTCAATGCAATAATATTAGGATTGACAATGTTCCTTTCAATGCAAACAGCTTTTGCTGCTTGCAAACAGTCATTTGCCGCTCAACAAAAGAAGGTAGCGACCATTAGCAAAAAGAGAGTTGTCAAGAGCAAGAAGAGAACCTATCGCAAGGCTTCGGCGCGTAAATATTCGCATAGGGAACTGAACTCCATTATGCGGATACTTGAGCGGAAGTTCCTGTCGGAAGACAAGACCCCAGCCTTGCGAAATGTTGTTGGATTTGGAATGGGATCCAACTCCATTGATGTTGCGCTCCGTTGGAACACGAAGGAGAAGCAGCAGGAGTTTCGTAGGCAGATTTACAACTCGCCCGCCATCAGGTTTGAGGGCAAGTTGGACCCTATCATCGACAACAGGGAAGGCGTGAGCACCTATCAAGGTATCTCCCTCAAGGCGGAGAAGCCTTCCTATCCATTGGGTACCACGGAGATCAGATTCACGATTACCAACCATAGTGGCGAAGAATTTGTGTATGGCGATGCCTATAGCATCACGGTCCAAGGAGCGGATGGCAATTGGTTTGTTGTGCCCACCGATTGCTCGTTCACGGCCATCGGTCATGTTTTAAGCGATGGTCAAAGCGGCACCATCACAGCCCATCTTTTTCCCGATATTCTGCCAAACAATCCTGGCGTCTATCGCTTCTTCTACGAAGAAAACATAGATGGCAATAAGGAGCTGCTTATGGCAACCTTTGAGTTGAAGTAAATAAAAAGAATTGTTGCTTATGAAAATACTCTTCAGTTTATTGGCATTTTGTTTATTTGCCTCATGCGTCCATTCCCAAGAGGCGGTGGACACGGTAAGTGTGCGTGTACAGTATCGTGCATTGTATAAACACACGCAGGAGCAAAAGGAAGCGTATGATGATATAAATCTGTTGGATATAGGGGGACATTCGTCTCGGTTTTATAGCCAACGGTTTGAGCAGTTTCTGCATCTGCGTGATTCTGTGAAGAGTGTGAATACCGACCCCATGAGCTATTTGCAGTTCCTGGCAAATACGTTTGGCTCTAAGAAAGGACGCGAGTATGAAGTTTATAAGCACATTCCACAGAGGGGCACGCTCACTTATACGGATGTCGTGCACAATGACTTTTCATTCTGTTATGAGGAATCCATCCCGACCTTCTCTTGGGAACTCGCCGAGGGTGACACTATTATTACCTAAAATCCGCAACTATCATCCAATACACGATTAAGGGTAGATTTATGAGTCG
>URLQ01000240.1 GCA_900548745.1 uncultured Prevotella sp. | reverse complement strand
AACTTCAAATAGAAAGTTACCGAATTTCTATGAGAAAGTTACGGACTTTCTATTGGAAAGTTACCGAATTTCTAAATGATGACAAAATCATGTGCTTGCAGAGGCTTGGGGTAGTTGCCATAAATGGCGTATATTGTCGTGCAAAACAATGTGGTTATTTATACAGATTCACTGTTTATTTATGCATTTATGTCGCTCATTTATCCATATAGCCTATTGGGAAAAACTAAACAGGCTATTTGGATTTGCTAACCAGACTATATGGATATGCTAATCGAGCTTTTGGAATTTGCCAAACAAGCTATATAATTTTGTTTAGTTGTAAAGTATAAAATATCATTATAATATTATAAAGTGTAAAATAAAATGCGTACCTTTGCACCCTAATTATGAAAGTTTTGCATCAAATATACATATTTATAGTGCTTCTCCTTGTCTCATTGTCTTCAATGGCACAGGGTGCACGAGGACTCAACATCGTGGTGCTGGGTGATTCCAATACCAGTATCGGCGGCGACTCTTGTACACTTGACCGCGGATGGACCCGTTGGTTCAAGGAGAGCATGCAGCCGGCTTCCATGCGCAGCTATGCCCGTAGTGGTGCCACATGGACAAACACTACTGCCACACGGTTGAACACCCAGGAGTATACAGAGGTGTTGGCAGACTGCAATGTGGTGTATAATCAGGTGGAACGGCTGACCCTTGCCTACAGACAGGGCAGCCAACCGGCACCGGATGTGATAATCATTGTACCAACGACGCTTGGTTCAAGCAACGTCGCCCCCTGCTGTTCAGCAAGACGGCAGAACAGGCGTTTGTACAGACCGCTTTCATAACGGGCAGGAAGCCCTCCGCCATACTGGGTCTTGCCGAGAGCGTGCGCTATGGCGTGGAACTGCTGATGGAACGCTTCCCCAAGTCGCGCATCATCCTCTTGACCCCGATGCAGACCACCAAAGCCCCCTATTCTGATGTGCGCCGTGTGGGCGATGTGATAGAGGAGGTAGGCAGACGGATGTCGGTGCCAGTGGTGAGGCAAGACCATATCACCGGCGTATACAGCAACCGTGAGCTTCGGAAACCCTTCCTCACTTCCGACGGCACCCACACCTCAGTAGAGGGAGCACGTCGCAACGGACGGCTGCTGGCAAGACAGATAGAGCCACTGCTGTTCTAAACAGACAACGTCTTCTTTTATGCAAAGGCGATGAAACGCCAGCCGTATAAAACCATTCCAAGAAACTATAATAAAAACAATGATATTTTCAGATTTATTTTTCCTCTTTGCCTTCCTGCCAGCCTTCTTCCTGTGCTATACGGTGGCGGCGGTGGCAGACCGACGGAGCCGTAAGTCATATGCTGTGACAGACGACGGTTCTTCGCAGCTACAGACAGGCAACATGTTCAAGAACATGGTGCTGGTGGTCTTCTCGCTCATCTTCTATGCCTGGGGAGAGCCGGTATATGTGTTCCTGATGATATTCAGCTCGTTTGTCAACTATCGTGCAGGTCTCTTTATCAGCAGCCGTCAGGAGCACCGTAAGGCTGCCCTTGCCACGGGTATAGGAGTAAACCTTCTGATACTCGGCATCTTCAAATATCTCGGTTTCTTTGCCAGTATCCTTGCAGGCTTCGGACTGCCCTTGCAGGTGCCACAGATAGCCCTGCCGATAGGCATCAGCTTCTACACGTTCCAGAGCATCTCTTATCTCGTTGACGTCTACCGCCGAGAGTCGCCCGTGCAGCGCCGCTATGCCGACCTGCTGCTCTACATTTCCATGTTCCCTCAGCTTGTGGCAGGACCGATAGTAAGATACGGTACGGTGGCACATGAGATACAGCATCGCCGTGTGGAGATGAATGACATTGCCGAGGGCATGTTCCGCTTCCTGATAGGATTGGGCAAGAAGGTTGTAATGGCAAACCAGCTGTCGGAGATCTCCGACCAGTTTCTTGTCGGCGGACTCTCCGAGCTTTCCACAACAGGAGCGTGGATAGGCATCGTAGCCTTTACCTTCCAGATATATTTCGATTTCTCCGGATATAGCGACATGGCGATAGGTCTCGGCCGCATGATAGGTTTCCATTTCAATGAGAACTTCCGTCATCCGTATTGTTGCGACACCATCACCGACTTCTGGCGTCGCTGGCATATCTCGCTCGGCAGCTTCTTCCGCGATTATGTATATATCCCGATGGGCGGCAACCGCCAGCATCAGGCAATGAACATCCTCGTCGTGTGGTTTCTCACCGGAATGTGGCACGGCGCAAGCTGGAACTTTATCCTCTGGGGTGTCTACTTCGGCATCATCGTGATGGTAGAGAAATACACGGTTCTGCGCATCAAAGACCGTCTGCCGCGCTTCCTTCTTCACCTCTATAGCCTTGTGCTTGTGGTGATAGGCTGGGGAATATTCTATTTCGATGACTTCGGCAAGATGCAGGTGTTCTTCAACAGCTTCTTCGGCGGCGGTAAAGTCTTCGACGACTTCCTTACACACAGTGCGCTGATGGACAACTTCTGGCTATGGGTAGCAGCGGTGTTGTTCTCCATGCCAATACGTACAGCGGTGACAGGCTGGCTGGCAGGAAGACTGCGCCAGTGGGATGAACCGCTGGCAGAGACCCTCATCACCGCCGGCAGGATAGCCTTCTCGGTGGCATTGCTCGTGGTGTGTGCCGCCCTGCTTGTAGGAGCCACCAACAACGCATTCATCTATACGCGATTCTAAAGAAAAAGAAAGGAAAGAAGATGAAACAGACAGTAACGATACTCCTCCTCTTGCTCCTCGCCGCCACCACCAAGGCACAGACCGTAGCGGCAGG
>URLQ01000239.1 GCA_900548745.1 uncultured Prevotella sp. | reverse complement strand
AATACCTTGTGGCATTACAACAGCCATACGCCCCTTGCCGGAAGACATAGAACATATCATATGCTGAATCCACGCATAGTCACCACAACTATCACTCGGTGTGCCATAGATATTGCGCTTATATTTATCTGAACTCCATTCCGTTGCTCCCCAATTTTCAAGAGAAAATGGAGGGTTTGCTATAACACAATCGAATTTGGCGATATTACCACCTTGAAGAATTTTTGGGTCTCTCAATGTGTCGCCTTGCATTACATTAAAATCAGATGCACCATGCAGGAATAGATTCATTTTAGCAATGGCCGCATTCACGACATTCTTCTCTTGTCCGAATATACTTCCACAGCAAAGAGAATCATCGTGCATATATCGTATAGCTTCGATAAGCATTCCTCCACTACCACAAGCAGGATCATATACAGTTTCCCCCGGTTGCGGGTCGAGAATATGCACTAATAATCTCACAACAGAACGAGGAGTATAAAACTCTCCAGCTTGAGCCTTACTATCATCGGCAAACTTCTTCAATAATATTTCATAAGCATCACCCATTAAGTCCGCAGGGTAATCCTTATTACCAAGTTTTCGTTTTGATAGATGTTCTATCAGGTCACGAATCTTGCTATCATTGAGTATTGCTTTGTTAGTCCATTTTTGAGATGAAAACATAGATAGCACCCCATACAATGTATCTGGGTTTGCTATCTCTATCTGCCTCATAGCACCGACTATGGCAGCTCCAAGATTTTCTGTACGCTCTCGGACTTCTTGCCAATGACAACCATCAGGAATAACAAAACGATGTTGCTCTGGCAGAGATGCATACTCCTTATCACCACCACTTGATATTAAAGCTTCTTCTGTTTCTTCATCATAAACATCAGATATCCGCTTGTAATAAAGCAAAGGCGTGATATAATCCTTAAAATTATCTTGGCTTACAGGACCGCGTATTATATTACAGGCCTCAAACAAGAAATTGTATAAGTCCTGTGCACCTGTAAGCTCTTTATTTATTGTTTTTTTTGCCATCTAATAACTCTGTCAAATAGTGGATTTGAGATTCCTTTATTTCATTAACTCAACAACATCTTCCGGCAACATCACATTCTCGGAATCACCTTTCGGAGCGTTCTTAAGGAACAGCACCGGAACGATGGTGTAGTTCTTAGCAAACGGCAGCAAATTAGCTTTGCGGAGAAGTGCAGCAGTTAGCTGTTTGTCATTCTCCCCTGTTGTCCATTTGCATTCTCCGACCAACAGAGACTTTTTATCAAGCGATTCGGCCATTACATCGAACTCGACCTGTTCCGGCTTCTTATCCTCATTGAAAACAGAGCCCCACCAGCGTTTTGCTTTGCCATAAACTACTCCATTAACAAGATTTCCTGTTACGGCATCCCGACACAGTTTTTCCCATTGCATATTCACAGACTCAGAGAAATGAGCAGTCAAAGCTTGTTCGATCGGTAAGCGACGACCAAGTTCAATGAATGAACGATTAGGGACAACAAACTGATAGTAGAACGCCATAAACGGATCGGCAATCTTGTAGAGACTCTTTTTCGCATTCTTCTCATCAATCCCGAACGGAACATCTTTTTCCAAAAAACCGAGATCAACAAGTTTCTTCAATGGACGCGACAGATTAGTTGCAGGTTCATTGCATCGTGCAGCAATTTCGGAAAGACGGTTTGCACCAGTACCGATATAAGACATTATCGTCGAAGTCTTGACAATATCCTTAACATCATCCTGAAGCAGTTTTATCGGCTCCTCATAAAGAGCCCCATTTACAGAAAGGATATTATGCCACATGGCATCATCAAGCGAAATTCTGTTTTCCCTCAGTTCCCAATAGCGCGGCACACCGCCCCATACAGCATACTCTTCAATAGCGTTCATCGCATTAAGGTTCAATGCCTCCTGAATATAGGGTAAACGTATAGGTGTAAGTCTCATTATCTCATCAGCACGACCATAAAGAGGCGCAGTAGAATCAAGAAACAACCCATACATCATATTTTGTGACGAACCACAAAGCACCAGATTATACTTCAACTGTTTCTCATCAACAAGTTTCTGCAATACAGACGGCAGTTCAGGAGATTGCTCCACAAGATACGGAAATTCGTCCAAACACAAAGTAAAACGTTTGTCTGTTCGATAATTAACCGCACGAAACATCGACTCCCAATCGGGATACGACAACTTCTCAAAATCAGGGAACACCTGTGCTATCACTTTTGCAAGTAATGCCCTCTGATGTTGACCTTCCGAACGGTCTGCAAGGAAGTATACATCATTTTCTGACAACACCCTTTTAATAAGCGTTGATTTACCCAATCGTCTGCGACCATACATCACAACTAACGAGGATTTCTCTCTTGCAAGAGCATCCTTCAGTCGTGTTGCTTCATCTATTCTATCAACAAATTTCATAGCTCACATTATGCAGTGCAAACATAATGTTTTTATAGCATAATACAAAATTTTAAGCTGTATTTTTTATCCTGATAGAGTCATTATCGACTTATATGCAGAAAAAAGTGAGTTTTATCCCTTTTTTGATGCACGTTTCCTTGTCTTCAAACTCAAATCCTGTAATGTTTTCCCTAATTTGTCTTCTTTGGCCAACCACAGAATATCATCGTCAAGCTGTAAAACATACAACACACGCAAATATATTCCTATTGCCACTGTCGGCACACCTTTCTCTATTCGTGATACAGTCAACGGAGAACAGGTAACACGTTCAGCAACCTGAGCCACACTCAGATTCCTGCGTAAGCGAGCCAGTTTAATCTGTTCTCCTACAATCGACATCTTCT
>URLQ01000238.1 GCA_900548745.1 uncultured Prevotella sp. | reverse complement strand
AACCACCGATATAGCAGATGCCTATGGAATGGGCGTTGTGCCCTTGGCAGTGCGCTCCCACTTGTGCGAGCGGTCTGCCATGATGCACAGAGCCGTCGCGGTAGATGACGAAGTGATATCCGATGGAGGCAAAGCCTCGCTGCCGGTGCCAGCGGTCGATATCTGCCGTGGTGAAGTCCTTGCCTTCAGGTGTGGCAGAGCAATGGATGATGATGAGGTCAATCTTGCGCATCCTTCTCCTCCTTCAGTTTCAGTTTGTCGTCGAGGTACGAGCGTAGTTCTGCATACTTAGTCTGTATGTAGATAGTGACACCGAAGATAGACCCGGCGTAGATAAGACACTCTGCGAATACACCCAGGACAGACTCGTGGATTTGTCCGGTGGGCGGTACGATGAATCCTGCGACAGCGAGGAGGAATCCTCCGATGAGCATAGCTATGGCAGATACTATCTGCACGTTTTCCTTAGTTTCTTTAGTCATAATGAATTGTCTTTTGAGAGTTAATATAAAGTGGTTATCTTCGCGATTGAGTTGTGGTCCGATTGGACCATTGCTCTTTGGCAGCGTGGTGTCGCGAACACCATTTTGCATCCGAGCTGTGGTGGACTCCTTGCGGAGAAACCATGGCTCTTTTCGTTTACATACTGAAAATGAAGGTGAGTTCGTAATTGTTGCTACCATCAACTCTATCAGCTCTTGCAATTACCCTGAACTCAGCGAGGTTAGTTCGGAGTTCTCCGAACTGGAACGGACCGTAATCTTTGGACTTCTTGTAAAATCCGATGGCGAAGCGGAAATAGCGGTTGATGCCGAGAATGTTAAATGAACGTTTGCCAAAGTAAATGCGGACTTCCAAAAGCTGTTGCGTTTCGGGGTCGATGACGGCACGGCAGTCGCTGAACAACACATTAGGCTCAGTAAAATACTTGCCTCTGTTCGGGTCGCCCTCCTTATCCAGACGGAAAGAAATCTCGTCGCCACTATTCACACTAATCTTTCGGTCGTCATAAAAGCGGTTCCAGCCACGTCGCCGTGGAAGATACTCACGCACACCGTTTTCATCCTCCTGCTTGCGATTTGTACGCACCGAGTGTCGGAAAATGACCGGTGTAAGCCCTTGCCGGATATAACGGTAGGCATCCTGTATCACAAGAGTACTGTCAGTGATGATACATTCAATGTGCATCTGCGTAGCCTGTTTCATCGTTGCAAACTTCTGAATGTCAGTTTGCAACGATTTTATCTGCGACGCAACTGATTTGAGGTCAGACTGAAGAACTTGTATGCTTTCAGCGTTGTTTCCGATTTCAATGTTGTTCTTTGAAATGCGCAGGCTCAGACTCTGAGTAGCCTTTTGAAAATTCACAAGAGCCTCCTGCACCTTTTTCATAGAAGCGATGCATGAAGATAGTTCGGACTTGCATTTGTTCAAGTCCTGCACCTGCTGCGCACGCATGACACCGGCACGCTCGGTAGTGGCTTGGCGGATGAGAATGGAATTGTTTGCAATTTGATTGATTCCAGTGGAGAGGTTCGCCTTTCCCAATGTGAAATACACGTTGTTGCGAGCCGATGGTGAGCGATGTCAGCACATAGCCGATGCGTGCAAGATCCGAGCGCCAATTATCAAGGCGACTCACGTCCGTCTGCAGAGCAGCTTTGCCCAAAAGGTCAGCGATTTTCTGCAACAATGCGCCCAGAACTTCGGGCGTTATAGCCTCTTCGCGCGTCTCGCTGCGGAATGAGGTAATGAGAGATGTGATAGATGAAATGTCAGCCATACTTTTGCTTGTTTTTAGCAAAGGTATGGCTGACTTTTAGATGGAGAAAAGACATTGTTAGTGATTATAGCGCACATACTTGTCGTCAAGTGCCTGGGCGACGACACCGACGAACTCGTGAGCGATGTTGTCGGAGAGGAAGTCACGGAGGTTCATGACGGAAGCGTAGTACTTACGGCTGAACCAGGGCTTCTTCTTGCGCTTGCGTTCACGTCCGATGTCGCCCTTGTTTCCACGAGGAATCTCCTTGCCCGTACCGAAGTTCTGCCAAAGGCCATATTCGAGGAAGGACTGGCTTAGTCCTAACTCTATGAAACGACCATCCGCACGGACAGGGAGGGACTTGGGGCTGTGAAGCAAACGTCCGGTGTCGATTACACCGAGGAGAGTCATGTGCTCACGCCATATTTTGAGCATCGTATCGTTGAAGGCAAGAACGAACTTCTCACGTTCTTGCAGTTGTGGGTCATTGCCATTCTGTAGGGTCATAACGTAAATCAGTATAAGTGTCAACGGCTATTTGGAAGAAAGCACAGGCACAGCCAGAGAAGAAGTACTGGTCGATTTCCTGAAAGGAAATGCGAGAGTCGAGATAGATATTATGCTGCTCCTGCTTCGTCTTTTCAAGGATTAGCTTGCTCATAAACTGGCGGAACAGCTCGCGCATGGTGTCCATGCACAGCTGGCGTGCTGCCATGTCATCAATGGCGTGGCGCATGGCGAGGAAGACCGTCTTCACTCTTCGAGTGTGCGGACTGTTGTTCATCTCGATATAACCTTGGCTGATGTCGCTGACGGCAATGATAGCCGTGGCGGACTGCAGCTGTTGCAAGGCTTCCTCGAAGCCGTCGAGTCCGCTGACCTTTGCGAATACAAAGTCATGGGCCTTGGCGAACTTGTTTGTTTCTGTAAGGGATGCGAAGAAGGCGGTGGCATCCCAATTGATGTTCTTGTCTGTCATTTCGTTTGTCGTTTGATGTCTTCAACTTCTTTAGCCTTAGCATCGAGTTCTGTTAGTGCTCGCCATGTGTCCATAGAGAGCACCGCTTCCTCTTTAG
>URLQ01000237.1 GCA_900548745.1 uncultured Prevotella sp. | reverse complement strand
TAGAGGAACAGCATATCAAGGTCTTCCAAATAGAGGTCGAACCAGTCTCTGACCATCTGAGGAGCCTTGTTGAAGTCGATGAGGATGTATGATTCGTATTCATTCTTGGCGAACTCTTCAACGATATAACTCTTACCTATGCGTCGTGCACCCTCAATGAGTAATGCCACTTCGCCGTTTCTTTTCTCCTTCCAATCAAGGAGCTGTTGATATATTTTTCGCTTCATAGTATGTCCTTTACACCTTTTTGAGATATTTAATCTTTACACAATACACCTTTTTGAGATTTATTACAATGCAAATATACACCTTTTTGAGATTTATTACAAGAATTACATTGAAAATTATTAGTGATGCCATAAAAACCGTGAGGTTTCTGAATGAAGATATCAAAAAAATATCCATTATGGATGACAGTCAAGAGAAATACAGCTTGCCCCTCCAGAAGAACGAGTATCTTCGTCAAGAATATCAAAATCGTCAAATACACGTTTTTTTATTGCCTCTGAACAATTTTTTACCGTTTTATCAGTTCTTAATATGATAAAATCAAAATCATGAAAAGAACATATACAATATTGGCATTGTTAGTTATGACAATGGTGTCTCTTGCAAAAGAAAAAGTGAATGTGAAGTATCTCGAAGAGATGGAACTTGTCAGCGTGGTGGCTCATCTGGCTGATGTGCCGGGATATAACTGGGACAAGCAGTATGTGCTGGGCGAATATCTCAACGACGTAGACAGCTGTTTCGCCCCATACAAGAGCCATCCCGCAGTGGAGTTCGTACGAAAGAAGCTCGAACCGCACGGCTTCAGTTGGGACTTTCCTATGGCAGTGGCACGCCGCTTCAGTATTGTCAACGGCAAGATTGTATACAAGAAAGACCTTGTGGCAGGATACAGTGACTACTACAAGCGTATCTCGAAGGCCAACGAGAAGAAGTTTCTTGCACTCCTTCAGAAGTTCTATACCGACTCACGCTTCCAGAAGTTCTACAATAATCACCTCCCTCTGTACAAGGAATGTGAGGAGGCGATGCAGACTATGGTAGACAAGATTGACTTCGGGTGGTACGACCGTTTCTTCGGTCCCAAGCAGTACTGCGAACAGAACGTGTTTCTCGGCATACTCATCGGCGGCGCCAACTATGCCGTACACAACAAGAAGTCTGCCAAAGGAAAGGATATGGAAATCGTTGATGCCGTGATGGGGTGCTGCAGCAGAAGGGACGGACGAATCTATTACGGACCGGAATACACACTGCCTATCATCATCCATGAGTTCAACCACTCCTACTGCAATCCGCTGAACGAAGAGGTGTGGGAGAAGATTTCCGATAAAGCTACGGAATTATACACCCCAAATGCGGAATTCTACAAGTCGGAGGCTTATGGCAATCCACTCTACGTGATGAACGAGACGTTTGTCGAAGCCTGCGTTATCCGCTATCTCATGTCGCACCCAGAACTTGACCTCAACGGTTTCACCATTGAGGACTGCATCCAGATTGACTTGCGGAAAAAGTTATATATGATACGCGACATCATCAAAGTGCTCGAAGAACGCGAAGCAAATCCTGACCTCTATAAGACCATGCGCGATTTCATGCCACGATATATCGAAGCAGTCAACAATTACAAAGTGGAATCCCATAAGCAACCAAAAGACTAAAAAATAGAAAATCGGTAAGTTTCTCATAGAAAGTACGGCACTTTCTATGAGAAAGTCAGTAACTTTCTTTTTTGAGGGGCGTCCACAAGACTCTCAAAGTGACTATGGATTCATTATCTCCCTCCACCCTATCCACCCCATAAACAATATAGTACTGAAAGTTACAAATCAGCACACTCTGCGTCATATAATATAAAAAAGGAATAATAAAAAAACTTGCGATATTATGAAAACGACAATGAAACAATGGATAGACGGCATTATCAAAAACAATAATACCGTGGCAGTGCCGGTGATGACCCACCCTGGCATAGAACTCATCAACCACACCGTAAAGGAAGCATGCTGCGACGGACAGGTACACTTCGAGGCAATAAAGGCATTGGCTGAGAAATACCCTACGGCAGCAGCCACCGTAATCATGGACCTTACCGTGGAAGCGGAGGCTTTCGGAGCGGAGATACACTTCACGGAGGACGCCGTGCCTGCCGTTATTGGCCATATGCTGAACAATGCCGACGACATTAAGGCTCTGAAGGTGCCATCGCTGAAGGCTGCCAGAGTGCCGGCTTATCTGAAAGCCAACCTGCTGTCGGCACGTGCCATCAGCGACCGTCCCGTGCTCAGCGGATGTATCGGCCCGTTCTCTCTCGCCGGCAGACTCTACGACATGTCGGAGATTATGGTGCTGATATACCAAGATCCGGATGCAGCACATACGCTGTTGGCAAAATGTACGGAGTTCATTCTTAAATACTGCAAAGCACTGAAGGCAACAGGTGTTGACGGAGTAGTAATGGCTGAACCGGCGGCAGGACTGATGTCTGACGACGACTGCAAACGCTTCTCTTCCGACTACGTGAAATATATCGTAGAACAGGTGCAGGACGACACCTTCAGCGTTGTGCTGCACAACTGCGGCAACACGGGCCACTGCACAAAGGCTATGGTGGCTACAGGCTCGGCAGCCTACCACTTCGGCAACAAGTGCGACATGAGAGAGGTGATAAAGGATGTGCCGCCGACGGCTCTCTCCATGGGAAACATCGACCCTGTGTCTGTGTTCAAGGAAGGCACACCGGAACAGATGTACGAGACGACGACAAGACTGCTGCAAGACATGAAGCAGTATCCGAACTTCGTTCTCTCCAGTGGCTGCGACACACCGCCACACACC
>URLQ01000236.1 GCA_900548745.1 uncultured Prevotella sp. | reverse complement strand
AGAAGGTTAAGCACCCATCAGAGTTCACACAGGTTGGTGCAGACATCGATGTTGTTGTTCTCGAAATAGATAAGGACAACCGTCGTCTGAGCCTCGGTCACAAGCAGCTCGAGGAGAATCCTTGGGATACATACGAGACTATCTACACTCCAGGTTCTGTACACACAGGTAAGATTACCGAGATGATGGACAAGGGCGCTGTTATCACTCTAAACGAGGGTGGTGAAGGCTTCGCTACTCCAAAGCACCTCGTTAAGGAGGATGGCTCACAGGCACAGCTCGGTGAGGAGCTCGAATTCAAGGTTATCGAGTTCGTTAAAGAGACAAAGCGCATCATTCTTTCTCACAGCCGTACATTCGAGGATGCCAAGGAAGAGCCTAAGAAGGCTCCACGCAAGAAGGCAGCTAAGAAGGACGAGACAGCAGCTATCAACAACGTAGCAGCTTCTACAACTCTTGGTGACCTCGACGCTCTTGCAGCATTGAAGGCTAAGATGGAGAAGGGTGAATAATCCACAGATTATTTGCTAATCAAATAAAACCGTTAAGGCAAGCATCAATTATGATGCTTGCCTTTTTCTTTTTACTTCTTTCCAGTCTCTATTCAGCATCATTCCAACTCCTTACCTGCATCTTTACACCTTCTATCCCACCTGTTTACACCTCCTAAACAGCCTGTTTACACCTTCTAAACATCTTATATCCAGCTTATTCGAATAAAAGCAGCAGTATAAAACCTCCTATAGTCAGACTAATATGTTTTATCCTCCTTCCGATATTACATCAGAAGACAAAATAAAATATCCACAACACCTTGTTAATCGGTACTGCGGATATTTTTCGTTGTGCTGTCTGCTTCAACATGGTAATATTTCGACAAACAGCAATTAAACTATATTACTATCTAAAATCTTCTCGACAGATTTATATTCTCTCCAACTGAACCGTGAAATGTCTCATCAGAGGAGCCTCCCAAGTGATACGTACACCATGAGTAATCTGTTCTCTGCGCTCATAAACGTTCTTCAACGCAGCAGCAATTACAGCCATGTGGTTGTCGGTATAAACACGACGAGGAATAGCAAGACGGAGCAAATCAAGTCCCGTGAAACGGTTCTCACGCGTTACCGGGTCACGGTCTGCAAGCAGATAACCGATTTCGCAACCACGGATACCAGCCTCGAGATAAAGCTCTATGGTAAGAGTCTGTGCCGGGAACTCCTCCTTCGGAACATGCGTCAACACCTTCGGAGCATCAACGAAGATAGCGTGTCCGCCAGCAGGACGCTGGTAAGGAATACCGTATTCGTCGAGCAAAGAAGCAAGATACTCAACCTGATGGATACGAGTCTGCAGGTTGTCAAACTCCGTATTCTCGTCGAGACCGATAGCAAGTGCGTTCATATCGCGTCCGTTCATACCACCGTATGTCAGATAGCCCTCAAACTGAACACAGAATCCCTTTGCACCTTCATACCAGTCCTGACGTTTTGTAGCTATAAAGCCACCCATATTCACGATACCGTCTTTCTTCGCACTCATCGTCATACCGTCAGCATAAGAGAACATCTCCTTTGTGATTTCCTTGATGGTCTTGTCTGCATAACCCTCTTCGCGAGTCTTGATGAAATAAGCATTCTCGGCAAAACGTGCAGAGTCAAAGATTACAGGCTTGCCGAACTTGTCAGCAACCTTGCGCACGTCTTTCAGGTTCTGCATAGAAACGGGCTGTCCTCCAGCTGTATTGTTGGTAATGGTAACAATAACAAAAGGCACCTTGTCGCCATATTTCTCAAGGGCTGCTTCAAGTTTCTTTGGGTCTACATTTCCCTTGAACGGAACTTCAAGCTGTGTGTCCTTAGCGTCATCAACTGTACAGTCGAGAGCCATAGCCTTACGACCTTCGATGTGTCCCTTTGTTGTATCGAAATGTGAGTTTCCTGGAACGACATCACCTTCATGTACAAGATAAGAGAAGAGCACATTCTCAGCAGCTCTACCCTGATGAGTAGGTATAACATACTCAAAGCCTGTCAATCTTGTGATTGTCTCTTTCAGTTTAAAGAAAGAAGTTGCACCGGCATAGCTTTCGTCGCCGAGCATCACTCCCGCCCATTGTCTGTCGCTCATGGCGCCAGTTCCCGAGTCGGTAAGAAGGTCAATATAAACTTGTTCAGCACTCAACTGAAACACATTGTAGTGAGCTTCCTTTATCCATTGCTCACGTTCTTCACGAGTACTTCTGCGGATAGGTTCCACCATCTTGATTTTCCAAGATTCTGCAAAAGGTAATTCCATAGTTTTTCTTTTTAAGTTTTTGGCAACCAACAGGTATGCCTGTGTTATTAGATTTTCGGTTACAAATATAGTAAATGTTTTCCAAACAGAAAATTTTTACAGAAACAAGATTTCGGAATAAGAAGATTTTAACAAATAATAGGTAAACGGGAATACCTACAACTAAGTAGTTTGACAACCCGAAGAACTAAAACAGCATTTCCCATCATTATTTTTAGGTAAATTCGTCGTATTTTATTTACTAAAGATTTCATAAAATTTTGGTATTGTCACATCTTATAAATCTTTATATTTTTGCACTCGAAAATTAAGGATAGCATTCTTATAAGAAAACATCAATAAAGTATATAAACATATAATATAATAAATGAACAAGAATTTACTTCTATTAGGACTTTTGTCCTGCGGACTTTCCTCTTCAGCCTTGGCAGAAGAGACTGCAACCACAAACAAAGGAACAGAGTCTACCATAAAAAGCGAAAGCAATGATGACGACGGCAAAGTGGAAAAACTTGCCAATGCCCTTTCACGTTTCTCTATCGGCGGATATGGCGAGGCTGTTACTTCGCGCAACTT
>URLQ01000235.1 GCA_900548745.1 uncultured Prevotella sp. | reverse complement strand
TTGAAAACCGGCGTACTGAGAGGTACCGGGGGTTCGAATCCCTCTCTCTCCGCAATAAACGCTGAAAATCAGCAAATTATAAAACAAACACCCAATTTTACACCCAAGAATGAAAAGTTGGGTGTTTTTATTTTATTTAAGACGAATCATATTCGCTCGGAAAATAATTTGATAAAAAACAGAACAAACGAAAAAAAACAACCAATTCATTTTCCGTAAGATTTCGTATCTTTGCAGTAAATAATAAATCAGGGTCTGTCATGATAATATATAATGTTTAAAAATCGTAGTATGAAAAAAAGTAGAAGAAAACGCCTTGTAATTTTGTGTATAGCTTTAGTTTGTATCATAGTTTTAGTTTTTTTATTGTTCTCTAAATCAACTTCTAATAATAGTACAAATCCACCTTTGACAGATGTTTTGACTGATAGCATTTCTCGGATAGTATCAGCTTGTCCTGGTGAAATTGGAGTGGCAATTATTATTAATAACACAGATACAGTTAAAGTTAATGATAAGAGTGTATATCCTATGATGAGTGTATTTAAGGTTCATCAGGCATTAGCTCTTTGCAATGATTTTGATAACAAAGGGATTTCACTTGATACCTTAGTAAAGATAGATAGGAATAGACTTGATTCAAAGACTTGGAGTCCTATGATGAAAGATTATTCCGAGTTGGTTATATCATTAACCGTGAGAGATTTACTTCGTTATACTATTGCTCAAAGTGATAATAATGCAAGCAATCTGATGTTTAAAGATATGGTCAATGTTGCTCAAACTGACAGTTTTATAGCCACACTTATTCCTCGTTCAAGTTTTCAGATAGCTTATACAGAAGAGGAAATGTCGGCTGACCACGATAGGGCTTACTTTAATTATACATCTCCTCTTGGTGCCGCAATGTTGATGAACCGTTTGTTTACCGAAAGTATTGTCAGTGGTGAGAAGCAAAGTTTCATTAAGAATACATTAAAAGAATGTGTGACAGGTACAGATAGAATAGTCGCTCCGCTTCTTGATAAAGAAAGGGTTTCTATTGCACATAAGACGGGTTCTGGTTATGTCAATGAAAATGGTATTCTTGCAGCTCACAATGATGTTGCCTATATATGCCTGCCTAATAATGTCTGCTATACTTTAGCGATATTTGTTAAGGATTTCAAGGGTAATGAATCACAAGCATCACAATATGTTGCGCATATATCAGAGGTCGTATATTCTTTATTAATACAAAATTCGGCAATTCCTTAAGTTGCGTTTACTTTGAAGCTTCAATGGTAAACATTATATAATTTATACAATATAAAAGCACTTCGTAACTATCAGAGTGCTTTTATATTGTCTTTTTTTTCTATTATAACTTGAATCCTCTACTTTTTCTTGGTTCTTCCGTTGGTTGTCGCAAACCTTGCCGAAGTTTCTCCCATTGCTCTTTGAACCATTCGCTTATCGGTTGCCTGTTTATGGTCAGTACAAGTTTGCTATCATCGGTCGGATTCTTCTCCACCTTGAAGATGTTGTTTTTGATTTCAAACTTTCTTCTATGTTCCTCGGAATAAATCTTGCCATTACATTGGATAGCTTCTTTCCTTGTCAAAAGACAATCTATCATATCTTTGGTAAATCCAATGACAGCGCAGAGTTTTTCCATTCTCAACATTTCTCTAAGCATCGGAAACCACTTGAATGCCTTTTCAAGCAGAGTGTTCAATCGTGATATTTCCCTGTCTTTGGCTTCAAGTTCTTGGTTGTGTATGCTCTGAAGATTGCGTATCTGTTTGCCATGTCGCTCTTGCATTTCCTGCATTTGGATTTTGAGGGTGTCAATACCTTTGTCTCGTTTGGCAATCTCTTGGTGCAAATCTTCATTAGTTCGCTCCAGCTCTTTCATCTTTCCACTTCCGAAAAGAGAACCAACTCCGCTTGCTATGGCGGTGGCTGCATTGGTGGCTGTTTTCTTTAGCTTGTCAGTGCGTATTTCTGATTTCACCTGTTTCAGTTCCTGTTCAGCAAGACCTATCTGTTCTTCTTTGTGCCGTTTTGCAGCATCCATGCGTTGCAGTTCGGCTCTCTGCTTTTCAATGATGAAATCATTTCGTTCCAAATGTTCCTTTCCGGTCTCGGATTTAGATTGCCCACGTTGCATGGAGAGGATGTCAGATGCCAAAGTCTGCATTTCCATCATATCGTCATCATTGAGCTTTTGGCTCTTGCCCGTGTCGTGGTTCATCCAGTCGAATACGATATGGGCATGATAATTCGGCTTAAACCACTTTTCACCGACTTGGAAACTCTCCCTATCCCCGGTTTTGGGTTGTCCACTAAGCCAGTGTCCCTCGTCCTTATGCAGGAAGATTTGGAGCGGTGTAATACCCCAGCGTCTCTGGCACTCCTCACCAAACTTTCGTACATCTGCCAGTGTTGTATCTGGTCTGATGAGCAATACTCCCTCACGGATTGGAGAACATCCAGCCACTTTTATAATCTTTCCATTCTTTCCCTTGCGCTCACGCTCCTTTTCCTGCATCGCTCGTCCGGTCTTTTCCTTGACCATCCGTTTGATGCTGTCATAGTGCGCCTGCAGGTCAGGACTGCCGAAGCCCGGGTTTATCCACTGCTCGTTATTGGAAGTCAGTTCGGGTACAATGTAGATTCTGGACTCGCCGATATTGCGCATGTACTCGGCAGTTCTCCGGTTATGAGCCCCGCTTGATGTCACTCTGCAGGGTTTGATATGTATGCTTGATTTTGTTGCCATATTCTTAAAATTTGATTTGGATTGTTGATGAAATCTTCTGTTGTCCGCTCATAACCGCACAGGGTTCTTAGGGGTGAAACCCATAAGCGGAGATTGCAAAGAGAGGGGCACTCTTTGCTCGGGGTTCTTAGGGGAGAAACGCCCTGAGTGGGTCATTAGGGCAAAGCCCTAATCCCCTCGGG
>URLQ01000234.1 GCA_900548745.1 uncultured Prevotella sp. | reverse complement strand
GTTTTTATGCATAGGATATTCACAGCGTAATTGTATAAAAATACAATTAGCAAACTATTCAAGAGGACCCTCAAGATACGGACAAACTGGTCCTCCCCGCTTTAGATAAAATCCTCACGCTCGGAAAGTGAGAATAAATTCTCTCTTCCACTCGCTTAATCGGATTTTTGCACTACCTTTAGATAAGGTAGGCTGCATCTCAACAATACAAAATCAAGCAAGCTTGTTTTGTATTGTGTTCGATTTGCACTACCTTTGCAGAAAAAGAATTGAAATGAGATATATAACTACTCTTACTATAGCAGGTTCCGACAGTTGTGGCGGAGCCGGCATACAGGCGGATATCAAGACGATGACGGCACTCGGCGTTTATGCCGCCTCGGTCATAACTGCTGTAACATTGCAGAATACTCAGTGCGTATATGGCGTTGAACCTGTTAGCGCACAAGCGGTGGAAGGACAGATATGTGCGGTAATGGACGATGTCGTTGTGGATGCCGTTAAGGTGGGAATGCTTGGTGATGCAAGTGTTATGAGAACCGTTGCCCGGTGTCTCAGAAAGTATAAGCCCAACAACATAGTGGTTGACCCGGTTATGATTTCTACAAGCGGACATGCTCTTATGGAAAAGGAGGCTGTGAGGGCGTTTGTGGATGAAATGCTCCCTCTTGCGACATTGCTTACGCCTAATATCCCAGAGGCGGAATGTCTGTCGGGCATAAAGATAGGCTCTGCCGACGATATGGACCAGGCTGCCATGGCAATCTGCGGGCTTGGCTGTAAGGCGGTACTGATAAAGGGCGGACACCTCGAGGGTAGCGAGAAGGTGGACAAACTATATGTCGGCGGTAAGTTGGTAGCCTCGTTCTGTAATGTATCGGTGGAAACCAGGAATACGCATGGCACAGGATGCACACTCTCTTCGGCAATAGCCTCATTCCTTGCACGTGGAGAGGTGATGGTTGATGCTGTATGCCATGCCGTGGAATATCTGCATGGGGCAATAGAAGAAGGAAAGGATATGGAGCAAGGCAAGGGCCACGGACCGGTTTGCCACAGCCCTCTGTTCCGGTGTGCCGATGATACCCATCCTACGAAGCGGCTCGAAGGAATGTCCTTGCAGTTCATAAGCCATTATAATGACAGCTATACGTATGCCGATGGAATAGAACAGGCTCTGAAGGGCGGATGCCGTTGGGTGCAGCTCAGAATGAAAGATGCTACAGATGAGGAGTTTATGGCAGAGGCAAGAAGGGTGAAGAAGCTGTGCACCAGGTATGGAGCCGTATTCATTATTGATGACAAGGTAGGTCTTGTAAAGGCGACAGGTGCCGACGGCGTGCATCTTGGAAAGAATGATATGCCTGTTGATGAGGCTCGCAAGCTTCTTGGGGCTGAATATATAATAGGTGGAACGGCAAACACGATGGACGATGTTGAACGGCTTTACAAGGCTGGGGCGGATTATATAGGATGCGGACCGTTCCGTTTTACCACTACAAAGAAGAATCTCTCTCCTGTACTTGGTCTTGATGGCTACAGGGATATTGTCAACAATATGCGCCAAAAGGGAATATCTCTGCCATTGGTGGCAATAGGTGGAATATTGCCATCTGATGTTCCTGAGATAATGAATACGGGAGTTAGTGGCATAGCCGTGAGTGGGGCTGTGCTTAATGCTGCTGAGCCTGTTGGGGAGATGGAAAGATTCTGTGGTCTCATTAAAAGCAACATACAATGAAATGGATAGTCATTACCCAGCCGGATTTTATTCCGGGGGAAGCTCTTTTTATTGACAGACTTTTTAGTCATGGCTTAGACCTGCTTCATTTGCGGAAACCGGAGTCGGACATAAGGGATTGTAAGAGACTGCTGGATAAGATAAGTCTGGAATGGTTGCCGAAGATTGTGGTTCATGATTATTTCGAACTGTGTAGCGAGTACGGTCTTGGAGGAGTACATCTCAACGGTAGAAATCCTATGCCTCCGCAGGGACATAAGGTCACGCTGTCCCGTTCTTGCCACAGTCTGGAGGAAATAGAGACATACATGACCTGTTGCGACTATCTTACACTAAGTCCGATATTCAACAGCGTCTCTAAACAAGGATATATGGCTGCATTCACAGCAGACCAGCTTCTTGCAGCTAAGAGCAAAGGGCTGATAAATCAGAAGGTAGTAGCGTTGGGAGGAGTCACTTTGCAGAATATACCGCAAGTGAAGGACTTCGGGTTTGGTGGCGTTGCTGTTCTCGGCGATGTATGGCAGAGGGTAGGCGACGCTGATGTTGACGATTATCTTGATTCTTTACGTATGGCTTTATAAATATGACACAGTTGCTGATTGTATACATTGTTCTGTTTCTTTCTGTATCTTATATCGGATACAGAATATGGCTGTCTATATCCAGACGTGGCAAAGATTCATCTTGTGCCTCTTGTTCGGGATGCCCGTTGGCGCAGTATAAGAAATGTGGTAATAAGGCACATTATAGCGGAAAGAAAGTGGGAGGAAAGAAAAAATTGAAGCATAAAAATAAAGAATATTAAATTTATATGTAGAAAAATTTGGTGGATAAAAAAAATATCACTACCTTTGCACTCACAATTAAGCAATGGTACCTTGGCCGATCGGTTAGGTAACGGTCTGCAAAACCGTGTAGAGCAGTTCGACTCTGCTAGGTACCTCCAAGTGAGACAGGTCTTAAACGATAAGTTTAAGACCTTTTTTGTTGCTTGCAGGTGCATGTTGCTGTAAGCAGAAGTAAAGCTGTTTCATATTCCTTCTATTTTATTTGATGTTGCATATTTGATATAAAAAAAAAGACGATTCCACAAAGAATCGTCCTTTCTGTTATTTCCTTATTAAGTTGTTTTGTCTTTCGAGCGGTAAGCGAGGCTCGAACTCGTGACCCCCAGCTTGGGAAGCTAGTGCTCTACCAACTGAGCTATTACCGCTTTGTGTAATACTCAATAGCTGTATTACCTTATGAGCCGATACCGGGA
>URLQ01000233.1 GCA_900548745.1 uncultured Prevotella sp. | reverse complement strand
TACGCCTACCCGGCATTGTGTTTATACAGGTATGTATCCGATGCATCATGGCGGTTATGCCAACCATAGTTCGGTCAATGCCGATGTAAAATCTCTCCCTACTTATCTGGGAAATCTGGGTTATCGGGTTGGATTGGCCGGGAAGTGGCATATCAAACCTTTGGCTAACTTCCCGTTCGAAGATGTACCGGGATTCCCCAAAGGATGTACAAGCCCAAACACTGACTATCATACCAAAGGTATCGAGAAGTTTATGGAACGTGATGCTTCCCAACCTTTCTGCCTTGTCTTGGCTTCTATTAATTCGCATGCTCCCTGGACAGGTGGTGACGCTTCCGTTTTCGACCGGAAGAAACTTCAGTTGCCGCCACAGTTTGTCGACACGGAAGTAACACGTGAATACTATGCCAGATATTTGGCGGAAGTCGGCTTGCTTGATCACGATCAGCAGGTGGGTGACGCTATGCAGATTCTGAAAGAAAAGAATCTGCTGCAGAACACTCTTGTCATTTTCATATCCGAGCAGGGTACGCAATTTGCCGGAGCCAAATGGACCAATTGGAGTGCCGGTGTCAAGTCGGCGATGGTGGCTTCTTGGCCGGGTGTCATTAAACCCGGTACGGAGACTTCCGCTATTGTGCAATATGAAGACCTTCTTCCTACGTTTATCGATGTTGCAGGCGGAAAGGTGCTTGACGTAATAGATGGAAAGAGTCTGGTAGATGTATTTCAAGGGAAAACAAAGACACACCATAAGTATGCTTATCATGTTCACAACAATGTTCCGGAAGGTCTCCGGAAGGTCCGGCATATCCAATCCGTTCTATTTCAGACGGACGCTATCGTCTAATCTGGAACTTGACTCCGAAGGAAACATACGTAGAAAAGCATATTGAAAAGGCAGAATGGTATCTCTCGTGGAAAGCACAGGACACGGATCAGGCACATAAAATCATGAATCGCTATAAGAATCGTCCCGAGTTCGAACTATATGATATCAAGAAAGATCCGTTCGAAATGAATAATCTGGCGGATGTGAAGAAATATAGTAAGAAGAAGGCAGAACTGACGATGGAACTGCAAAAATGGATGAAACAGCAAAATGATACCGGAGCTGATAAAGACCGGCCGCGTGCTCCTAAGAATAAGCAGAAGAAAGCAGCTAATGTATAATATTCGTAATGCTACCGCTTGTTGCTCTCTGAAAGAGATTTGGTTCTTCGTCAAATTTGGTGGTAATCTCTTTTTTATTTCAACTGTCTTCTTCTTTCTTAATCCTATTAAAAGTTGTAGATATGTTTGCTTTTTAGTAACTTTAAAGACACCACATCATTAAGAGTTACAATGCAACAAGTCATATCTACAACGTACAAATATACATCAAAAAAAGAAAATGCTCCTACAAATAGGGGATTATTCCATGATTTCAGATTCAGTCTTGGCTACGATAATCTGCAACAAGATGGTATCTCTGAAGCTGTTGGCTCATTGACGGTCTTTCTACATACGGCTGGCAAAGGGGCTTCCTGTCCTTATTGCGGACATTTCAGTCACCGATTGCACAGTTACTACTCCCGTCATATTGAGGATCTTGAAGTTTACGGTCATACTTTGGAGTTAGTCATCAAGGTTGGCAAATATTATTGTGACAATGTTTCTTGTCCACAAAAAATATTCTGCGAACCGTTGTCTTTTCTGGCTCGTCGGTATGGTAGACGGAGCTATCTTGTTGAGGAACGCATCAGATCGATAAGTTTGGAACTTACTTCCCGAAAGGCCTCTTCTCTTTTGCAACTGTTCCATATAACAGCCAGTAGTTCTTCCTGCTTACGCATCCTACAACAGTGCGGACAACACAATCCTATGCATAATAAAAGTATTTATGTAGGTATTGATGATTTTGCCTATAAAAAAGGTAAGGATTATATGAGTGTGGTCGTAGACCAGATGACACACATACCTATTGCTTTGTTAGAGGATAGAAACGGAGAAGCACTTGATAACTGGCTCATCCGGAATCCTCAAATACAATATATAACGAGAGACCGTGGAAGATGTTTCACAGAGGCTATAAACAGAATAATTCCTGGTGTTACACAAATCTGCGACCGATTCCATCTAATCAAGAATATGACGGACACGATGATACCGGAAATAGAGAAAATAATCCGTCAGACCAAGAAAAAGCTCAAATACGAATATCCTGACAGAGACACGGCTTCTTCGTTAATTCTTCAGGACATATTTAACATGGGAGATGTCCGACACAGAGAAAAATTGAAGATATACAGGGAAAGCTTGAACTTAAAAATGCAGGGGATGACCATTGAGCAGACAGCCACACATTTGGGTAAGAAAAGTCGCTACATTTATAAGATTATTCACAACAGAAGAATAGGGGCATACTTGAATGAGCAACAGAAGACAGCTCTTAAATATGTATCCGAACTGGCTACAATCATTAGTGCGGGCTGTATTACTCGAAAAATATTGGCACAAAAAATGGGGAGTAAAATCAGTGGCGCACTTATTGGAAGGATAACATCCAGCTTGCGAAAAAGGTATCAACAAAAGAGGAAGGAAGTCAAGGAGCATAATGAGAGCATTGAAAACAGAAGTAAAATACAGAGAGTTTCACAGAATCAGATACGCAAATACATTCTAAAGGGAGAATCGGATAATCCTAAACTAGCGGAACTGTATAAGTCCTCACCGCAGATTAAAGAACTTTTAAGCGTGTGTCAGAATTTCAGAGATATGATTAATGGGAACACTTATGATAAGGATATTAGAAAGTGGATTGAAAAAGCGAAGGCAACACGGAATATGGCACTGACGAACTTTGCATATGGTATTGAAAAAGACTGGGAGGCAGTACAGGCAGCTATTGATATCCCCTTCAGTAACGGATTACTGGAGGGGACAGTGAATAAAATTAAAGCGGTAAAAAGACAGATGTACAATAGGGCAGGAATTAAACTACTGAGAGCGAAGATTATTTATTCACAATAGAAGAAGTACCACCAAATTTGACGAAGAACC
>URLQ01000232.1 GCA_900548745.1 uncultured Prevotella sp. | reverse complement strand
TGTGCACGAAATGTATTTCTTCGGGCAGGAACGGCTTTATCTCGGAATAGCTCTCGCACACGAGATATTCTGTACGCAAAATTGCTGAATATATTCTGCGTACGATGTTTTTCAGGAATTCCAGATTTCTCTGTCCTTCCTTCATCACCATCTCCCAGTCCCACTGGTCCACGTAGAGCGAGTGCAGGTTGTCCAGCTCCTCATCTGCCCGTATGGCGTTCATGTCTGCATACACGCCGTGTCCCGGCTCCACTTTATATTCTGCAAGTGTCAACCTTTTCCATTTCGCCAGCGAGTGTACCACCTCCGCCGTTGCGTCGCCAAGATCCTTTATCGGAAAGCTCACGGGACGCTCCACTCCGTTGAGATCGTCGTTTATGCCCAGTCCCTTCATTACGAACAGCGGTGCAGTCACTCTTCGAAGCCTCAGCTCCGTTGAAAGATTCATCTGGAAGAACTCCTTTATCGTCTTTATCCCTTGCTCTGTCTGCTTCATGTCGAGCAGCGGTTTATAATCTATTGGTTTTATCAGATTGCTCATATTCTTCTTGACCTGTTTTGTAAATTGACCGCAAAGGTAATAATATTATATCAAAACGAAAGCTTTTTCAAGATTTTTATTTCCAAAATCCATATTTAGTATCTTTTAAATACAATTTCTGACATTATATCCACATAAAATAGAGAACCAACGTGCTGCGTCTTGCACCTGAGATGCCTCTCCATATTCCTAATAACCTGAGTTCGGGATAAGCGACAGTCCTTTTTCTTGCTATGCCAGATTTCCGATAGGTGCATATCTGCGCTTTCAGAAAATCATCGTCCACGGGGTGTGGCGGACGAACATTCAGCAAGGAGCGCATCATCATCTGCTGTTTCGGCAACGAATCGGGAATTTGCCAATCTGCGTATTCCGTCCGCTCATCGAGCAACATCCGAATAATCGAATGAAGGTTCTTAAATGCCACCGCCTTATTCGCTTTCAGAAATTCAAATGCTTTTTCCATACAGTATGTTTTTGACCGATATGTTCCGCTTCTTGGCAGGGAACGGAACATATCGGTATTGATTATTTATATAATGCTTTTGCCAGTTCTCCCAGTCCATCTGCTCCGGGTAGGTTCGGATAAGCCTTTTTCATCGCTTCGATAAACGCTTCCTGAGTCTTATTCTCTGTCAGCAGTTTTTTCATCGTCTTCAGATAGTCGATTTTACATTGTACAGCATCCGCTTTCGTTGCGCCACCGTGACCTCCTATGAAAAGTGTAGCTTTTGAATGCAAAGCCTTCTCACTCTCGGCAATCTCCGCATCAATGGCAGTTGGTGAAGACACTTGCAAGTGGCTGACATGTGCTTTGGCTGGTGTCCAATGGGTATAATAGATTTGCTTGCCTATCAGGATGCTTGCACCTGGGAAGTCGGTCGTAGCGCCATGGCTGAACTCGAATGGTACGCCAGCCCATGTCATAGTCTTGCCAAAGGCCACTTCTGAAGTCTTGCCCGTAGGCATAGCTGTCAGGGCATCACCAAACGCTTGCGCAAATCCCTTCATCATGCCACCGTAGATTTCACCTTTAGTAAATGCTGGCATTCCTTCGGGCATGACAACATCATAGTGCGCTGTGCCTCCCACGTGATAGTCTGTGATGCGTTGTTCAACGGGCTTGTTGAGTTTGGTGAGATAGGTATCGAACTCTGACACATTGTCCTTAAAGAGCGGTTGCTCCATCGTTACGAGAGTATTCTTGCCTTCTACGATGTAGCTGGCATCACCCAGCGCATCGTTAGTATAATACACGTGCAGCTTGAAACCATCCAAGTCGTGTGTTTCAAAACGTCCCTTCTGTTGTGCCGAAGCACCGAGAGCCAAAAGGCTCAATGCGATAACTGATAATATCTTTTTCATAATGAAGATGATTTTGATTTATTTTTATATGCCTTTTAACAAAAAAAACAATTGCTTAATAACCTATGGTAAACCGCTCGAAATGATGTACGGGCTTCTCCAATTCATCAACCATTGCCATTGCATAGTCCTCCACAGAGATATGACTGTTGCCGTCAGCATCTACAATAAGATCATCCTTACCGAGACGGAATATGCCAGTCCGTTCACCCGGTTCCAATGTTCCTGCTGGAGAGAAGAATACCCAATCGATATCATGCTCATTCACCAGCGTGTTTAGGTAAAATTCTCCCAAAGACTTTACACCGCCCATGATGGCTTCAGGTATAGCACCCGAATCGACTACTCTAAGTCCCGGAGCGCAGAACAAAGTCCCTGCACCGCCAACACACAGCAAACGGTTTACCCCCGAAAGCTTTACACCCTCCAATATCAGCGGATAGTTGTGCAACGTTTCTTCATAGATATTCGGATTAGTCCATCCGGGATTGTAGGCACTGATTACTGCATCCTTGCCTTTGCAAGCCTCAATGACAGCTTCTGTGTCTGCCACATTTGCTTTCACCACATTCAGGTTGTCATTCTTGACACCCACTCTTTCAGGATTACGAACGATAGCCGTCACTTTGTGACCCCTGTTCAGCAATTCGTTCAGGATGGCGGTTCCAATAAATCCGCTCGCTCCGATTAATGTTACATTTTTCATACGTCTTAAATTCTAATTATTTGTATATCAGTATTGCTTTATAAAAGTATCTTGGTATCTTTTACACTGCAAGGATACAGCATTCTTTTTAATCACACAAGTAGGTACTTAATACTCAATTAGTTACCCCAAGGTAACCTTTGCTGATATTGAGCTGGTTGCGTTCGAGATTTTTTTGAAAAATTTTTCTTTTGGTGATTAAAAGAAAATTGATTACTTTTGTAGAGTGATTTTTTATATATATAATTATGATGTGACAACTAATCACAACAATTATTTGCTTGAAAGAAATCTGAAATTCAGTTTATGGCTTCAATTTTAGGATGTCACTATTCATTTTTCTACAAAGCCATTATCCAAAGACTTGACGTAAAGAGGTTCGGACTCAATACAACAAGTCGCATAAAAGCGTTTGTCTTCAGGTTTGTCTCTGTACCAGCCAAGTG
>URLQ01000231.1 GCA_900548745.1 uncultured Prevotella sp. | reverse complement strand
GCTACACGCTTTCCATTTGATATTGTATTCTTATTTCTCTATGTGCTTATTTCACTTGTCCGAAGCCAGCTCCCTTTGGAGCTCCCTTGCCGAAGGATGCAAATACAGAGGCACCGAGATTGACGTTAAGTCCCTTGTGCAGCTGCCATGTGTCGAAGCCCCACCAGGTGTTGTACGGGTAGTTCATGAGCGGCACTTGTCCTCGCATGTTGAGTAGTGGGAGATGTAGCGAATCCTGTTCGTTTTCAGCATATCCAATATACGACCTGCGGGTATATGGCTGTAGGGAACTCCCGGCAAGAGGAGTGCTGCATTCTGCGTTTATGGGCAGGCTTGCCAGAGAGTCGTACGGTAGAACATCGCTGCCATGGAGATTGTTTTTGTCATTTTGCTGTGCAGTAGCTTTGCCGGACAGGTTACCGTTGTTGTCGGTATTGGCAGTCTGTGCTGTCACGTTTCCTGCACAACTACACATTATTAATAATATAATAAAAAAACTGTTCTTCATATTCTTTGCCATTTGTCATTATCCTTGATTGGAAATAGGACATTCTTGTGTGTCCGTTTTTTTTTGAATTACAAAGATATTTCACATGTTGATTCTCTGCAAGTTTTTTATTATTGTTTAGTTTTTAATGTGGTTTTTTGGTAGTTGGCAAAGTAGTGTATGATACGATTTATCGTAATAAATTCGTCTTTTTCAACATAATACAGTAACTTTGCAGCGATTTCCGCAAATCATGGCTTGCCGTGAAGTGTGGTAATCTATATCTTTTAAGGACAAAATAAACGTTATTTAGAAAATGAAAGCATTTGTATTTCCCGGACAGGGAGCACAGTTCGTAGGTATGGGCAAGGACCTCTACGACAACAATCCATTGGCAAAAGAACTTTTCGATAAGGCAAACGAGATTCTCGGCTATAGTATCACCGACATTATGTTCAATGGTACAGACGAGGAATTGAAGCAGACAAAGGTAACACAGCCAGCAGTATTCCTGCATAGTGTAATCAGTGCACTTTGCATGGGTGACGCTTTCCAGCCGTCAATGGTGGCAGGACACTCTCTTGGAGAATTTTCTGCTCTTGTGGCAGCAGGCGCACTCAGTTTCGAAGACGGACTGAAGCTCGTGTATGCTCGTGCTATGGCAATGCAGAAGGCTTGTGAGGCTGCTCCTTCAACTATGGCAGCCATCGTTGGTTTGGCAGACGACAAGATTGAGGAAGTCTGTGCGGAAGTAAGCAAACCGGGATGCGTTGTTGTTCCGGCTAACTACAACTGCCCGGGACAGCTTGTTATTTCAGGTAACATCGAGGCTGTCAATGAGGCATGTGAGAAATTGAAGGCTGCTGGTGCAAAGCGTGCATTGCCGCTGAAGGTTGGAGGAGCTTTCCATTCTCCACTCATGCAGCCAGCAAAGGATGAGCTGGAGGCAGCAATTGAGAAGACAGAAATCCATGCTCCAAAATGTCCGGTTTATCAGAATGTTGACGGCAAGCCTCATACTGAGCCTGCTGAAATCAAGAAGAATCTTATCGCTCAGCTGACAAGCTCTGTACGTTGGACTTCATGTGTACAGAACATGATTGCCGACGGTGCTGACGACTTTACAGAATGCGGACCTGGCAAGGCTTTGCAGGGTATGATAGGACGTATCGACAAGACTGTCGCTGCACACGGAATACAGTAGTTTAAAACGACTTAGTCTTGCGCACAGAATAGCTTTTTGAAATAGCTTTGATGTGCGAGACAATACTTCTGACGGACTTTATATACAGGTGTCTCCTCCTGTGTGTAAAGTCCGTTTCTTTTGTCCTTCGCCTTAAGATTTTACTCATTGTCTGTTGTTCGGCATAATTTTTGCTTCTTGTAATAGTGAAGATTTAATTAAGAAATGGAGGTGACATTATGGCATTTATTGATTATTACAAGATATTAGGCGTAGATAAGAATATCGCACAGAAGGATGTAAAGCGTGCTTATCTGAAACGAGCAAAGCAGTTCCATCCGGATCTTCATCCCGACGACCCTAAGGCAAAGGCGAAGTTTCAGATGCTCAACGAGGCGTATGAGGTAATAAACGATCCGGAGAAGAGAAAGAAATATGACCAGTACGGTGAGCACTGGAAGGAGGCTGATGCTTACAATGCTGCTGGCGGAGCTGGAGGTTCTTATTATTATAAAGGTGGAGGTTCTCCTTTTGAAGGTTTCGATTTCTCTGGGTTCAGTCAGGGTGGAGGCGGTTTCTCCGACTTCTTCAAGGATCTGTTTGGTACGGCAGGCAGAAGCCGTGGCGGTAAGAGTCGCATGAGGCAGAACAGTGGTGAGATGCATGCTAACGTGAACATAGACCTTTATACGGCGTTGCTTGGTGGCGAGGTGCTGCTTCAGCTTAGTAACGGCTCAAAGGTGAAGCTGAAGGTTAAACCGGAAACGCAGAACGGTACCAAGGTTCGTCTGCGTGGAAAGGGTTACGACCGTGGTGACGGTACTATTGGAGACATGATAATTACCTACAACGTCATGCTTCCGACAAATCTGTCAGAGCGGCAGAAAGACCTGCTTCGTCAGATGCAGAACGAATAAAAACATACTGAAGCTTTTGTCATAATGCGGTAAGTTCTTTTTGTGGCAAAAGTCATATGTGGGACCTTTTCCAGGAATGATGAATAACAACCGCATCAGTGAGTCGCGGAATAGGAAACCCAAAGTACAGAAAGTATGGAAAATCAAAAGGCAACTCTCTTCACAGAGAGTTGCCTTTTATTCAATAGGTATTAGTCTTTTTTAAGGTAAAAAGATTGTATTCAGGATAACTGGCTGCAAAAGTATAGCGATTTTACCACCTAACCAAACTTTTTTATATGTTACAAAACATGTTTTTCACTTTTTCTGATGTTTTTACTTTCTTATTGTCAAATTAAGAGAAAGGGTGAGGAATGTGCAGACGTGAAAGATTGGGTGAACTTTAATAAAACAAAAAAAGAGGACTTTACATATTGTAAAATCCTCTTGAAACTTAAGTTTTGTGACTCCTGCAGGATTCAAACCTGCAACCTTCTGATCCGTAGTCAGATGCTC
>URLQ01000230.1 GCA_900548745.1 uncultured Prevotella sp. | reverse complement strand
AAGAGTCATCAAGACTGCCAGTACAATTACAATTCCTTTGTTTTGCATTTTGTTATTATTGTTTTAATTATAGTTTTTCAACTGATTGTAAGGCTTCCGCCATCGCCATTGCCGGCTGTTGGGCCTACATAGCGTGCAAAGATACTTATTTTTTTTAAACTTCTTAACCTGTTAAGGGCTTTTTTTGACTTTATGCTGTGATTTCTTTACAAAACCATATATAGGGTAGTGGTCAGACACTGCTATGTCTCTATCAACTTTGAAGTTAAACGGCTCCCAGTCGTCGGAACACATGATGTTGTCGATGCGTACGAATATGGTGTTGTAGTGGTAGGATATTCCGGGGCCGTTGGCTGTTGTTATATAGCAGTCCGTCAGCGTGTTTGCCATCTGGTTATGGCAGTAGGAGATGGGGTTGTCGTTGAAGTCGCCGAACAGTATTATCGGTTCTCCCTTTCTGCTTTTGATGTATTTTATTATTCCTTCCACTTGCGGCACTCTTCGTTTCGCCGCTTCGCCGAGTCTTACAATCATTCTCTTCGACTCCATTCCTATGGTGTCGTTCTTCCAGTCCCCTTTTACGAAACTGTGGAAATCCTTTCTCTCTTCCAACGACAGTCCAGAACCTTCAAGATGGCAGTTTATGACCGTCGTGCGGTCTCCGTTTATCAATACCTCATAAGCACCACACAGGCAACCGTTTAGGTCTGCGTTTATCTTGCTCTTTGATAGTATAGGGAATTTGCTGAGTATATATTGTATTTCTCCGGACTTCTTGTTGCAGATGGTGTCCTGATACTTGTAGGTCTGTTTGAAGATATCATGTATCTCTTCATTGTAGTTTGCCTCCTGCATACATACAATGGATGCTTCACTTTCTTTTATGTAGTCGGAAATCTCCTTTAGCCCTGTGCTGTCGTTGTTGTTGAAGTAGAAGACGTTGTACGACATTATCTTTATCGCATCGTCGGGTGTCGTCCTCGGTACGTTGATAGGGGTGTACTTACGTGTTGGGATATAGCATATTATAAATCCTAAGACAGGTATTATCACCATGATGCGCTTGAAGAACATGAAGATAACCAGAAAGCCTGCGTTTATGAGCAGAAGCAATGGGAATACCAGTCCTACATTTGCTGATATAGGATGTTCCTGCGGATTCAGCTTGTAGCAGAACCCGATGGCAGCCATGAAAATGATGGTGACGATATTTGCGCCCACCATCATTTGCAGTATGATTTTTTTTAGCTTGTCAAGCATCTATTTGTTTGTGTATCAGTGTTTGCCGTTCTCGAACAGCTTTTTCTTTTCCTCTTCCGTCAGACTGTCATATCCGCTTTTGCGTATCTTGTCAAGAATGTGGTCTATCTCTTCCTGTTCTTTTTTCTTTCGGGCATTGTACTCCCAGTCCGACTCGTTTCTTGTTCTGTTGTATGATGAGCCTTGGCTCTTCTTGAACAGCTTCTCCTTTAGGTCTTTTATTCTGTCAATGAAGCATCTCTTCTCCCTTATTTCGTAGCCGTCATAGAATCCGTCGTAGCCGCTATATGGGCGGCGACGCCAGTATCTGATGAGAAGGAAGCCAATGAGCATACCTCCGAGGTGTGCAAAGTGTGCTACGCTGTCGCCAGGCATTCCGAGTCCGAGCATCAGCTCCAGTCCGGCATACAGCATGACAAACCATTTCGCCTTGATGGGTACCGGCAGGGGGAAGATGAATATTCTCTCTTCCGGAAACAGCATGCCGAAAGCCAACAGGATACCATAGATGGCTCCTGATGCACCGACAGTGGTCCAGCTGCTGAGTGCCACTTCGCTGTTATGTGCGACAGTCATTATATCGCCGAAGCCGAAGCCCGGAATCTGTTCGCTCGCAATCATGTAGAAAGAGCCAAACTGTGCAATCATCTGTATCAGTCCTGCTCCGACGCCGCATGCCAGATAATAGGTCAGGAACCGTTTCGGTCCCCATACGTTTTCCACGATTCTTCCGAACATCCAGAGTGCAAACATATTGAAGAATATGTGTGAGATGCCGGCATGCATGAACATATATGTGAACAGCTGGTACAAGTGGAAGTCGGACGACAGGAAGAAATGCAGTCCGAGAATGTCGTTCAGGTTGATGCCAAGCCTGCCAAACACCCAGTAGGCGGCAAACATCAGTATGTTTATAATCAGCAGGTTCTTGGTTATTGCAGGTATGTTACGCATAGTTTATTTCCTTTTGTTAATATTGAATTTGGTAGGCAAAAGTACTAAAAATATCCGTCATTTACTATAAAAAGGCCCTTAATGGCGTTTTTTTTAATCATATTCATAACTTTTTCCCGTTTTTTATTTGATTTGTAAAAGGTTTCCACTATATTTGCGAAACATTTTTGTTTGCTTAATTGCCTTTAAGTAAGACTAAAGGCGTTGGTTATATGAAAAAACAAAATAAAACATTATTAATATCTAAAACAAGAAAATTATGAACAAGACAGAACTTATTGACAAAATCGCTGCTGGCGCAGGTCTTAGCAAGGCTGCTTCAAAGGAGGCTCTGGATGCTACTCTTGCTGCTATAAAGGAAGCTCTTGTAGCTGGTGATAAGATTGCTTTGATTGGCTTCGGTACATTCAGCGTTACTGAGCGTCCGGCTCGTGAGGGTATCAACCCTGCAACAAAGCAGAAGATTCAGATTGCAGCCAAGAAGGTTGCTAAGTTCAAGGCAGGTGCAGACCTTGAGGATGCTTTGAATTAATCCGCATCATACGTATAAAAAAGGAAGGCTTCCACCGATGTGGAAGCCTTTGCTTTATATGGTTCTTTTCTTGTTTTTCTGTATCTGCATTGCTATCCGGTCTATAATCATCTGTGGCTGTATGTCAGCCATACATGGATAGTTGCCTCTTATACATTCTTTGTTGCCATAGATACTGCATGGTCTGCATGGCATGTCGAGCATCACCACGTTGCTCATGTCCTGTCCCCAGCCGAGGAAGCCGGCAAAGGGGTGTGTGGCTCCCCAGATGCTTACAACAGGTGTTCCCACGAGCGATGCCAGATGCATGTTGGAACTGTCCATTGATATCATCACGTCAAGGTGGCTCATCAGTATCAGCTCATTGGAAAAACCGTTCAGC
>URLQ01000229.1 GCA_900548745.1 uncultured Prevotella sp. | reverse complement strand
GATACGGATCTGTGCTCCTGCACCTGGCATACCACCTGTTGTCTGCACGTCAACACCGGCTATCTTACCGACAAGCATGTCCGAAGCGTTGTTTGTAACACCCTTGGTCATCTCATCCGGTTTCATTGCCGTAACGGAACCGGTAAGGTCGGTCTTCTTTGCACGACCATAACCGATGACAACGACTTCATTCAGCTTGTTGTCGCCTTCTTCTTTCAGAATAATGTTAATGTTCTGACCGGCGTTTACAGTAGCCGTCTCGTAGCCAATGTACGAGATCTTGATTACAGACTTGGCATCAGCCTGGATAGAGAAATTACCATCAAGGTCGGTAATTGTACCACCCTGAGTGCCGTCGACACGCACTGTGGCTCCAATGACAGGTTCGCCAGAAGCGTCTTTCACATGTCCCTTCACGACAACCTGTTGTCCGAAGGCACTTGCCGTAAGGAACAAACCACCGGTCAAGGCGGCACACCTTAAAGCATTTTTGAATTTAACTTGCTTCATCTTTTGAAATTTTAGTTATGTTATTAAATTACTTTGCGTTTCAATTAAGTTATTCGCAATATTTATGCTACTATATATATAAAAGTGTAAAAAACATTTTAATGTCTTCACGACCCGAATATATTATTTTAGTTTCAATAGGCTACATTTGATTTCATTTGCAAATATAGGAAGTATTATGATACGTTAATAGTTTTTTTGCATATAATTTTTCATTCTATTGTGCAAACGTTTGCAAAAACATTCTCAAAATAGAAAGCTCCTGCTGTAACAACATTAAAAACTTTAGCTTATCTTTGTACCCGAAAAAAATACTACGTACCCTATGAACGACGGTAAAACAACAACTATGAAGGACATTGCCGAGAAGTTCGGAGTGTCTATTTCCACCGTATCCCGTGCACTTAGCGGAAGCAAACGTGTAAGGGAAGACAAGCGCACGGCAATACAGAAGTTTGCTACGGAGCACAACTTCTACCCTAACGACATTGCCAAATCCTTGCGCTATTCCAAGAGACAGCCTATCAAGATTATAGGCGTCATCGTGCCGGAGATAACCCATTACTATTTTGCATCAGTAATGACAGGCATTGAGGAGAGAGCTTCCGAACGTGGATACCGCATCATCATCACTATGAGCAAGGAGAGCTACGAACGTGAGGTTCAGCTTTGCCAGATGTTCGAGGCGCACCAGGTGTGCGGCGTCATTGTGTCGCAGGCAAAGGAGACAACACAATATGACCACTTCAAGTCGCTTATTGAAAAAGGTATAACGTTGGTATTTTTCGACAGGATATGTACGGGTGTGGACGCAAGTCTCGTTGTAGTAGACGACTACATGGGAGCTTTCAACGCCGTCACCCATCTCATCAGCACAGGCTGCAAAAGGATTGCCTTCTACGGCATGAGAGGAAGTGCCGTCATCGGCAAGAACAGGTTCAACGGCTACAAGGATGCTCTGCTGAAGGCTGGACTGAAGCCGGAAGAAGACCTGATGTTTGAGTGTGACAACCGTGCGGATGCCGAGAGCATCACTCCTGCCGTTCTGCAAGGCCCTAACCCACCGGATGCGTTCTTCTGCGTCAACGACGATACGGCAATCGGAGTTATGTATACGGCAAAGAGCATGGGGTTGCGTATTCCCGACGACATCTCGGTGTGCGGCTTCACCAACGGCAACCGCGCCGTGGCATGCGACCCGCAACTTACCACCGTGGAGCAGAGAGGTGTGGACGTGGGCAGAGAGGCTGCCGAAATACTTATCGACAAGGTGGAAGGCATGATACCAAACGACAAAATTGAGAAGCGCGTGGTAAGAACAAGACTTGTTGTCAGGGGCAGTTCAAGATAAGCGACAAACCTTGACCGCCCTCATGACAGAAAATGAGCTACACACATAATAAATTTCAAAAGCAGCTGAAAAACATAAGCAGCTGAAATAACATAAATAAAATCTACCATTTACTCATATAGAAATATAATCTTTAAAATAACTGATATAATAAAAACAGAGATAACCTATGAAACAGAAACAAGATTTAAGTTTTTGGAAACTATGGAACCTTAGCTTTGGTTTCTTCGGCGTGCAGATAGCATACGCTCTGCAAAGCGCCAACATATCAAGAATATTTGCCACACTTGGCGCTGACCCTCATTCGCTGAGTTACTTCTGGATTCTGCCCCCTCTTATGGGTATAATAGTGCAACCTATAATGGGAACGCTGAGCGACCGCACATGGTGTCGCTTCGGTCGGCGCATTCCCTATCTGTTCGTCGGTTCTGCGGTGGCTGTAGCAGTGATGTGTCTGCTGCCTAATGCCGGATCATTCGGCATGGCGGTAAGCACGGCAATGGTGTTCGGTCTTATCTCCCTGATGTTTCTCGACACAAGCATCAATATGGCAATGCAGCCGTTCAAGATGCTTGTCGGCGACATGGTGAACGAGAAGCAGAAGTCGCTCGCCTACTCCATCCAGAGCTTCCTGTGTAACAGCGGCTCCCTCATCGGCTACGTCTTCCCGTTCTTCTTCACCGCCATCGGCATTGCCAACGAAGCTCCGAAGGGTGTGGTGCCCGACTCCGTTATCTATTCTTTCTATATAGGTGCCGCCATCCTTATCCTCTGCGTGCTGTACACCACACTGACAGTAAAGGAGTGGAACCCGAAGGAATATGCAGAATACAACGAGCGCAAGCCTGAGGCTGAAGAGCAGAAAGCCGGTTGGGTGGAACTGCTGAAGAACGCACCGTCCATGTTCTGGAAGGTAGGACTGGTACAGTTCTTCTGCTGGGCTGCCTTCATGTACATGTGGACTTACACCAACGGCACAATTGCCGACACGGTATGGCACCCTACCGATGTTTCATCGGCAGCCTATCAAGAGGCAGGCAACTGGGTCGGCGTACTCTTCTTCTGGCAGGCTCTCGGCAGTGTTGTATGGGCTATGGTTCTGCCAAGGATAAAGGGCGAGAAACTTGCATACGCCCTCAGTCTTGCCATCGGTGCCACCGGCTTTGCCGTGCTGCCTTTCATCGCAGACAAGACATTGCTCATCGTCCCCTTCCTGCTCATCGGCTGCGCATGGTCGGCAATGCTTGCCATGCCGTTTGCCTTCGTCACCAACGCCCTTGAGGGCTATGGCCAC
>URLQ01000228.1 GCA_900548745.1 uncultured Prevotella sp. | reverse complement strand
CCTTGCGACTGGCATCGCTGCACGACATGCTGCAATACCACAACAAGGTGATGCTGGAGGCGCCGCCCCGCAACTCTGAATACCTCGACGACATACTCTGTGCTATTGACAAGCAGTATCAGCTGAAGTTCCATTATGCCACGCCATACGGTGGGGAGAAAGACATCATGTTGTCGCCGGCTTTCGTGAGACTCTTCAAACAGCGGTGGTACGTCATTGGAGTGAACGAGAACGAGCAGGTGCGCTGTCTGACGTTCGACCGCATTGCCTTCATGGAGGTGGTGTGCAAGAGGCATCCTCTGTCGGCAAAGATGAAGCGGCTGCTTACTCCCGACAACTTCTATGACGGTTGCTTCGGCATAATGCGCATGGAGGACGAGCAGATAGAGAACATCCGCATCCGTGCCTTCTATCCGGAATATAACCTGATAGAGGAGGTGCCGTTGCATGAGAGCCAACATAAGGTGAAGGAGTCTGACGACGGGCTGTATCGTGAATATACACTTACTGTTCGTCCCAGCCGAGACTTCCTGCAAGAGCTGTTATGGCACGGCAGGAACATCGTCGTGCTGAAACCAGAGAGCTTGAAGCGGCGGATGATTGACATACTGAAGGATATGATGCAGGGCTATGAGACTGGAGAATGTAGAAATGGAGAGGAAGACTTGTAGGCATAAATAATTATAGCTACATTTGCAGCAGGGAAACCTGAAGTGGGGGGACTTGCTATGATAGAAACGTTCTCTTTATTGTCATATATTTATGCAAATGCTACCTTTTATAATATATAGAGTTTGTCAAAAGCGATGTAAATACGCCTTGCTGCTGTCGTGTCTGACTATTATGCCATCTTTTGCGATGGCGCAATCAGAAGCTCAAATGAATAAGCAACGCAAGAAATGGCGGGAAATAATTCATATTGTAGACAGTATCAGATACCAACTCAGACAGTCGGCAGACAAGGGACGGATGCTCCAATGGGGCGACTCTATCTTAGTGGCAGAGTTGCAGAAGAGCAAGATGAGCGACAGAAAGAAGGCACGGTTCATGAAGCATTATGGAAAACTTCAGAAGCGTCTGGCGCTATATGACAAAAGACTCTTTTGGGTAGATTCTCTTTTGGCTGCCAAGTATAACAAGGTGACTTTCGACACGGCATACATCACCCGGCCAAAAGAACGATGGACCGTGAAAATGCTCGGCAACCTGTCGGGCGCAGATATACGAACCAATACAAAAGAGGGTGGGGTGGCATACGAGACGAAGGTGATGGCTGATTTCCGGGGCACGCTCAGTATGGCTGTTGCCTATCGGGGAATGGGACTTAGCCTTTCTGTAAATCCGGCAAAGCTGGCAGGCAAGAACAAGGACTATGAACTTAATCTTAACTCCTATAGCAACCGCTATGGTTTTGATGTGGTGTATCTGGCTTCCAAAACCTATCATGGTCATATGAATTTGGGCAGCGGACGGATAGACATTCCCAAGGGTATGATTTCGCAGAATGCCCTCAATCTGAATTTCTATTATGTTTTCAACAGCCGCAGGTTCTCTTTCCCTGCCGCCTTTAGTCAGAGCTATGTGCAGAAGCGGAGCGCTGGCAGCTTGATGGTGGGTGCAAGCTTTGACGGTTCCAAGACGGTGGTGGGTACGGATGTGGAGCATCCCTCGTTGCAGCCGATAACCATTCGTCTTAATGAGTTTGCCGTCGGTGCCGGATATGGATATAACCTGGTGGCGGGCAAGCATCTGCTTTTTCACCTCTCGGCTCTCCCTACCATAACGGTGTATTCTCACGACTATACCGAGTCTGCGACAGAAACGGTTGATGAAGATGGTCAGCTGGAAACGGCTACAGTGCGGAATAGAATGAATTATCATTTTCCCTCAGCCATTGTTACCGGCAGAGGTGCGGCATTGTATTCCTGGCGCAACAAGTTTGCTGGAGCCACCGCGGTATATAATTTCTCCGTTGCTGGTGATGAGGAGCATCTGCAATTGAAGAGAAACAAATGGCGAGTGAAGGTGTTCTTCGGCTTTAGATTCTGATACGGAAAGGTGATTATATAAAAAGTGTCTTCCAAGGGAAGGAGAATTTTGAATGCCGGCAGTAAAGAGGCTGTTTGCAGGTGCGAAACATACGGTTTCCACACTGTAAACAGCATGATGATTCAAATAGATATTAAACCCATACGTTTTTTACAGTCATCGGGCATATGGCTTGTGAAAATAGCACGCCTTTTCTTTATTCTTTTTCTTGTAGATGCAAAATATAATCACTAAATTTGTAACGGACAAAACAAAAAAAACGGAGGACAAAGATATGATCGAGACTTTCTGCATACTGATGATGGTTTTCTGCATCGTTCTTTTTATTGTGAAAGGTGTAGGACATGCCGGCAGGGCTTTGTGTCATCGGGAAACTGCAAGACAAAGTGCTGAAGAACAGGAAAGACAACAGGATAAGGATGAGGTGGACAGACAATGGAAAGAGTTTTTTGAAAGATACAAAGATGTGGTCTGTGAAGGGGAAATGAAAGCTATTCGTGATTTGACATACAAGCGCAACAAAACCGGCGAAGACTCAATCATTCTGTCTTTAGGGAAACTCCGGGTGAAAGTATTGTCAGTCTTTCATAGAAAGAAAAGTGGTTCATCCGACATTTCGAGTGATAGCATGTAAAAGTTTGTAGAAAAAAGAAGAAAACCGCTGATTTTTTGTATATTTGAATCTCCACAAAACATCTGCAACGCCACTACAGTCCTCCGTCCTTAAAAGGAGTGTGTAACATCGGCATAGATGAATTTGCTGTTAAGAAAGGGCACATATACAAGACAATAGTTGTTGACCTTGACACGGGAAGAATACTCTATGTCGATGATGGCAAGGGAGTTGGAGTGCCCTAGCCATGAATGAGCCTCTCTCGAAAGCATATTACTTGAAGGAACAGCTTATGGAAATTGGGATCAAATAATATTGAATCGTTAAAAACACAACAATATTATTTGATTCTTTATTATCTTTGTCGCACCCTAAAACGAAAAAACGACATAACCAGTTGTATTACAACTTGCTATGCCGTTATGAGTTGCGGAGGCAGGACTCGAACATGCGACCTCCAGGTTATGAGCCTGGCGAGCTACCAACTGCTCCAC
>URLQ01000227.1 GCA_900548745.1 uncultured Prevotella sp. | reverse complement strand
GGACATGAATCCAAAGCTGGTGACTTGCTCTTGTCTACAAGTGCCTTTCTACCTTTTCTTACCAATTGTTGAATTGTAGGCATTGTTTTTTAATTTTTAATTTTATATTTATTATTTTGTATTATCTAAGTATTTCGACATAGTCTCAGCAACAAGACCATTTTGGGCTGCAAAGGTAAGAAGTTTTTTTTATATTACCTAATATATAGAGGTTTGCGACTTATTTTAAGACCATTATTTTACACAATATACATTTTATTAACTGACTATAACATTAAAATAGTGTTAGAAATACATTTCAAAGAGGAAACAAAAGTACTGATTAATAATGATTTATTACAAAGGAAGCACAACCAAACAACACAGAATCCCTGCCCCGCTGCTGTCCTATATATATAATAAGGTATAATACATATTATATAATAGTAGAAAACATGTTTGAGCCAAGACTACGTTCACATCAAAAAATCAGCATCAAAACCATCCGAGCAGCATATTTGACAAGTTTTTCTTTGTTCATATCGATTTATATACTATATTTGCGGACAAAACCATATAGCATGACTATATTCAGAACATTTCTTATAGCTATTGCCATGCTGACGCTGTGCTGCTGCAAGTCCGGGAATAAAGAGAGAAGCATATTGCCCGACAAAGCAAACATAAAGGATGGCGACATCGTGCTAAGGAAAGGAACAGGTTTTACAAGCCATGCCGTAGCATTTGCCGACAAAAGCTCCGACTATTCCCATTGTGGCATTGTGATGATAAAGGACGGCAAGCCAATGGTCATACATGCCGTTCCCGATGAGCCGGACTTCGACGGAGACAAAGACCGGGTGAAGATGGAGCCGTTGGAGGAGTTCTTCTTCTCGATAAGGGCATCCAAAGGATGCATCATGAGATTCGAAGATGCAGACATTGCATACAAGAGTGCCTGCTCCGCAGAGGAACTGTTTCGCAGAGGTATCCTCTTCGACCATGACTACAACGACAGAGACACAACGGAGATGTATTGCAGCGAACTCGTGGAACACGCCTTTTCCAAACACGGCATTGAGCTTACCAAAGGAATACGCCACGAAATATCGCTCCCCGGCATGAAGTTCCGCCACGTCATCTTCCCTTCCGACTTCATAAGAGGTAGAAAGCTGAAGACCGTTTGTACGTTTGACGAAGGCGGATACTACATGGAAAGCCAAAAGCACAAGCGTTAAACAATTTTCTTATAACCAAAAATAAACAAGATTATGAAAAGACTTAGCATTTTATTAGGACTGATCGTCATCGTACTTGCCATGACATCATGCAGCAGCAACACACCAAAGGCTGTTGCCGAGAAATCAGTAAAGTGTCTCATCGACAAAGACTATGAGGGATATGTAGACCTTCTTTACCTTGAAGACAAAGATAGTCAGGATGCCGCCAAACTTGAAAGCGACAAGAAGGAGCTTGCGGCGTTGCTGAAGAGCAAGGCGGAAAAGGAATACGAAAAAGACAAGGGTCTCACCTCCTACGAGACACTAAAAGAGGAGATTGCAGAGAACGGCGAGACCGCAGTAGTAAAGATGAAGCTTACCTACGGCAACGGCAAAAGCGACGATGCCGACATAAAGCTACGCAAGGACAAGAACGGCGACTGGAAAATCGACTTCGGAAAATAAAGGCAACAAACCGTATATTAACAGAAAAGGTCTATATTGGAATCCAATATAGACCTTTCTTCTTATAAGTATGATATTTTATGCTTCACCTTTATTGATATTGAATGGAGCAATAGTCTTGCCCTGCTGCTCAGGAAGAGTAATTTTCCCGAACTCATGCTCATACTTGGCAACATTCTCCTGAAGAGCCATAAGCAGACGCTTTGCATGCTCTGGAGCAAGAATTACACGACTGTTGATAACAGCCTTTGGCAGTCCTGGCAACACGCGTGCGAAGTCTGCGATAAACTCTGAACGAGAATGTGTGATGAGAGCAAAGTTTGCATACTCACCCTGTGCCACATTCTGTGGTAGTTCCAGTTGGAACTGTCCTTCCTGTTTTTCTTTATTTTCCATTCTTTTAAATTTTAAGTCTTTACTGTGTATTACATAAGGTTTAACAGAGGTTGGTTGTGACATAGTCACATCAACATCGATTGTTTGTAGTCATCGTGGTCTCACCGAGAATCGAACTCGGATCTAATCTTTAGGAGAGACTTGTTCTATCCATTGAACTATGAGACCGCACACAGCACCGTTTCGCCATGACACATGCAAAGGTAACAAAAATTTTCGTTTATCCAAGTTTTTATCAAAGAAAAAAGCCGGACTTGTACGTGTAATCCGGCATTTCTTCAATAATAGTAAATTCTTATTATCTTTCACAAGTATTTTTATTTCATCATTTCCTTCAGAGCCTGCGCCAGCTGGTCCGGACAGCTTGTGTTTTTAAATCCGCAGGTCACGCCTTCCAGCTTCTCCACAACTTTGTCTGCCGGCATCCCTTCTATGAGCTTGCCTATTCCCTTCAGGTTTCCGTTGCATCCTCCGTAAAACGACACGTTGTTTATCGTATTGTCGTCGTTCAGTTCTATATGAATGGAGCGGCTGCATGTACCCTGTGTTGTATAATCAAATATTTTCATAATGTATGTATTTAATGTTTATTGTAAATATTCTATCTTCATGTGACTATTCCCGGGAATCACCACGACGGAAGGTGTCCACTATATTCCGGTCATATACCTTTCTGTCAGCAAACGCCAACAGTTCGTCATCCAGATGCGGAGCCTTTGTTCCGCAACTAACGACCACCGGCACCGTCTCTACCCTTATCTCATCCCACAATCCAGCATCAATGAAGCCCTGCAATGTCTTGGCTCCGCCTTCCACCATCAGCGACTGCATGCCTTGTTTATAAAGCCATTCGGCAATCTGCACCGGCACGTCATTACTGTTGCTGAAGTCAAGTCCGTCAAAACACGGGTGCTCTTTATCAATAACCAGACGCACCGGATCCTTGCCATGCCATAGTCTTACATTCAGTTGTGGCTTGTCCCTTTCTGCCGTGACACGTCCCACGAGTATTGCGTCGTACTCGCTTCTCAGTTTATGAACAAGCATCTGCGTATACGGAGTAGACATCCTCAACGGTTTATATTCATCATCGAGATACCCGTTTGCCGTCTGACACCATTTCAGC
>URLQ01000226.1 GCA_900548745.1 uncultured Prevotella sp. | reverse complement strand
GGTTGAGGTGGTGAATGGCGGTGCCGGGGTGCGCTTCAGCGGCTTCTTGGTTATGTCGCTGACGACGAATTCCGAGGTCTTGCACTTTTCGAGGAACGCCACAGCGTCTTCGTGGGTCTTGAAACGTGTGTCGAGCTCTGCCTTCACCTCTGCCTTCTTGCCGTCTTTGGTGGTCATGATGAAGAGGGCGTTTATCCTGTAATATGGTTCACTCTTGAATGCCTGAATCTCGCGTTCCCTTTCTACAATCAGTCTTACGGCTACGCTCTGCACACGTCCGGCAGAAAGCGCCGGCTTTACTTTGCGCCAGAGGATTGGCGACAGCTTGAAGCCCACGAGGCGGTCGAGCACACGGCGGGCCTGCTGTGCGTTTACGAGATTCATATTCAGGTATCGTGGATTGCTTATGGCATCCATGATGGCAGGCTTGGTGATTTCGTGGAACACGATACGGCTGGTCTTCTTCTCGTCCAGACCGAGCACCTCGCACAGATGCCACGAGATGGCTTCTCCCTCGCGGTCCTCATCGGATGCGAGCCATACCTTGTCGGCTTTCTTGGCACTTGCCTTCAGTTCCGAAACGAGCTTCTTCTTCTCTTCGGGTATCTCATAGTCGGGTTCCAACGTATCGAGGTTGATGCTGATTTCCTTTTTCTTCAGGTCGCGGATATGACCGTAGCTTGACATCACCTTATAGTCCTTACCCAGGAATTTCTCTATTGTCTTTGCCTTTGCAGGGCTCTCTACTATTACCAGATTCTCTTGCATAATTCTGTAGTTTTCTTTATCGTGCGGCTATCGCCACACTACTTGTTTTTTTATTTTGGCTGCAAAAGTAAGAAAAAGTTTCACATTCTACATTATATAATGTGATAATTTTCTGTTTTTTATAATAAAATACTATTAAAGACATATTGCAAAATATACCCGAACCGCGTTTTAAAACATAAATAAGGGCTTTATTTAATAAAACAACAGCTTTATTCCATTACGCAAAGGCTTTATTTTAATAAACAAAGCCTATATTTATGTTTTTCCGGCAAGTATGGATGCTTTTTGTGCTATGCACAACAGTCTTTAACCTATCATAAGGCTGAATTTTCTGCCTGCGTATTGTTGCGGGAAAGCATTATTATTAGTACTTTTGCCTAAAAGAAACATTATGGATGTAAATATCGAATCTTCGTGGAAGCAGCACATCGGGGCTGAGTTTGACAAGCAATACTTCATGGATCTCACACAGTTTGTGCGCTCCGAGTATATGCACACCAAATGCTATCCCCCAGGAAACCTTATCTTCAACGCCTTCAACCTGTGCCCGTTCGACAAGGTGAAAGTGGTCATCATCGGACAGGACCCGTATCACGAACCGGGACAGGCTCACGGACTGAGCTTCTCGGTGTGCGACGGCATACCGTTTCCACCATCGCTGCAGAACATCTTCAAGGAGATACAGCTCGACCTCGGCACGCCTATCCCACACTCCGGCAACCTTACACGATGGGCACAGCAGGGAGTACTGCTGCTGAATGCCACACTCACAGTAAGGGCTCATCAGGCGGCAAGCCACCAGCGCAAAGGATGGGAGCAGTTTACCGACGCGGCGATAAAGGCGCTAAGCGCCGACCGCAACAACCTGGTGTTCATACTATGGGGCGGATATGCAAGGAGTAAAGCTCCGCTGATTGATGCCAGCCGGCATCTTATTCTGCAGTCGGTACACCCTTCTCCTCTATCGGCAAACCGCGGCGGATGGTTCGGCAACCACCACTTCTCGCGCTGCAACGACTATCTGAAGGAGCATGGAGAAACACCGATAGAATGGTAGAAATTAAACAAACAAAGAAAAAAAATGACCAAGAAATACCTTCCCATACTTCAAGTCGGCGACGTTCTACTCTCGCCGGACATCATTACCGAGCGCTTCTGCTGCGACCTTGATGCCTGCCATGGCATCTGCTGCGTAGAAGGCGATGCGGGGGCTCCCGTCACTCTCGATGAAATAGCACAGATTGAAGATGCCGTAGACACGGTTTGGAACGACCTCTCCGCACAGGCGCAGGCGGTAATAGACAAACAAGGTGTGGCATACCCCGACCGCGACGGTGACCTCGTGACGAGCATCGTGGGTGGAAAAGACTGTGTCTTCACCTGTTATGAAGACGGCTGTTGTCTTTGCGCCCTGGAAAAGGCATGGCGCGCAGGCAGGCTGACGGACTTCTGCAAGCCTATCAGCTGCGCTCTCTATCCTATTAGAGAGAAGACTTTCGGCAACGGACTCGTCGGACTCAACTACAACCGCTGGGACGTATGCCGCGATGCCGTGAAGAAAGGAAAGGAGCTTGACCTGCCTGTATATAAATTCCTGAAAGGTCCGCTCATAAAGCGGTTCGGAGAGGAGTGGTACAAGGAACTGGAAGAAATGGCTGACTCAATTGAGTTATAGCATATTCTGCCGCATATAATAAAACATACGACCATAAATAAAGCCTTAGCTCGTTTCTGCTAAGGCTCTATTTATGGTCGTATTCTAATCCCTTCTGTATGCCGACGGAGACACTCCGACATGCTCCTTGAAATATTTACCGAGGAATGACTGATTGGGAAAGTTCAAATCCTTGGCTATCTCCTTGATGCTCTTTGACGTGTTCTTCAGCTGCACACGCAGTTCAAGGGTGACATACTTGTCTATCCATTCGTTGGGAGTACGCTGGCTTATAGACTTTACTGTCTCCGACAGATACTTAGGAGTAATGCAAAGCTGCTCGCCATACCACGACACACGGCGCTCCGAACGATAGTTCTGCTCCACAAGACGGATAAATTCCGTGAAGATAGACTCTGCACGTGTCTGCTTCTTAGCCCCACCCTGCTGCACACCATACATCACATGACCGATATCATATATCATAGCTGCCAACAGGGAACGGACCACGTCGCGGCGGAAGGCATGTTCCTGCGCCTCCACCTTTGACTGTATCTTCTGGAAATAAGACATCAGATTTTCCACCTCGTCAATCCGCAGCCCGAAGACAGGATGCTTCCTTGAGAAAAGGAAAAGCGACGAGAGGTCATGCACGCCTTTCAGCACTTCGTTGAAGAAGTTCTCCGACATCATGATGGCTATGCCACTGAAGTCGCAGCTCAACTGGCTGTTGTTGACAACCTGCCCCTCACTGATTATTATCACATCGTTGGCTTTCAC
>URLQ01000225.1 GCA_900548745.1 uncultured Prevotella sp. | reverse complement strand
CAAACCGAAGTCATACCATTGTTCACGTTCGGTATTCACTTTGAACGATGCTTCAGTCTCTTCCCGAAACGGAGATTTGTACCAAAGGTTTATTCCCTGTTGTTTTACTGGTGAATAACCCAAACTGTGCAGATAATCCGCTATCTTGATTTGTTTTGCTGTTTGTATATCCATAAAATGATAGGTTTAATGATAATTGAATTGGTTTATTTCTCTTTTCGCCCGTACCTCTTTATGAAGTACGGTCTTTATAATCACTTCACTTTATTTTCGTATATATAGAGTACGGTAATAAAGTGAAGCGATTTATCCATTCCTTGCAATCACTTCGCTTAATCCTTAATATATAGACACACCGAATAAAGTGAAGCGATTGCAGGTGTCAGGCTAATAGTGGAAGTCGGGCATGAATGTGTATTTTCTGCCTTTCTGCTGCACTATCATCCGTTTATTCCGAAGCATGGTGATGAGCGGTACCGCCTTTTGATGGTTCAGTTTTACACCTACTGACGCATAGGTTTTGATTAAGGCATCTTCCAGTTCCTTGTAACCGTATTCCTCTTTCAGTCCGAAAACAGCTTCCAATGCGATGCGGTGCTGCTGCTCTGTGATGTGCCTGTAAGGGTCAAACTTTTCTTCTTCCGGTCTTCCCGGCTTCTTGGCTTCGGGCTTGTAACCCTCCATTAGTTCGGGCAGGGCATTGTCGTTGATACGGAATGCAAAAGGCTCGAAGTCCATTGCCCGTATGTGCATGGCTGAAACATTGCTTATATCCCCGTTGTTCTTGTCCTTTTCCACAAGTAAGATAGTCTCAGCCTTGTTGTTCAGTTCCGTGCCGATATGCCCCCTTGCATTCTCATCGCCTTTGTTCTGATGAAGTATCGTATGGATGTGTATCTGCCTTTCATCTGTCCATTGCATCAGTTTTGAAATGATATGTGTGGATTCGCTCGGACTGTTAATGTCATATACCATATCACGGATGCCGTCTATGATTACAAGACCAATGTCGGGTGTATTATAGATAGCCTGCTCTACAATCCTGATACGTTGTCCGGGCGTGTATTTCCTCAAAGCGAGAAATTCGAGGCTCTCATTGTCCCTATCATCAGGCAAGTCAGCCATCCGCAAAATACGTTTCATTACTTTCAGACAATGATAAGGGCTTTGTTCCGTGTCCACATAAAGGATTTTCCGTTTGTCTTCCGGAAGTTCCGCCACATATCGCAATACGGTGCCGTTCTTCAATGCGGCGGCTACGATAGCCGACACATTGAAAGTCTTTTTGCTCTTGGCTTTACCGATGGATGCGCTGAAATTCCCCAATGTCCCTATGACGGAACCATGTACTTTGAGAATCTCAGGTGCTTTTTCATAACATTTCGACAGGCTCAAACGTGAGGCTTGCCAAAGGATTACCGCTTCTTCGGTTGATATTTCCTTTATATCTTTCATATAGTCCATAAGTACCCCTCCCGTTATTTTCGTCCTCCGGTTTTCTTTCCAGCCAGTTCAAGAGCAAGTTCTGCATCCACGATAATCTTGCGCCCTATTTGCGTAATGGCTTTGTCTATCTTTCCGCTTTTCTTTATACGGTTGGCGGTAGGCAGACTGCACCCGAACAATTTGGCAATGCCAAGTATTCCGTACACATACTTTCTTTCTGTGTCCGTAACGGGCTGTGACTGCGCTTCCGTTTGGTTGGAAGCGTACTTGCTTAGAAATATGAACTCTTCGCCTGTCATCTGCCAGACGGGTTTTAATAATAACTCTTGAAGATTTGTCATCGTCCAATCTATTTAGTCGTTAAACAATCAGCCCTGCGCACTGGCTGTTATTTCTGTTCTCGAACGATGCAAAATTAGGTATGGCTGTAAGTGGTAAGGATGTGGATAATACAAATGGGATACTGCGCTATCTCATTAAATATCAGACAATAAAAATACCACTCAAAAATTAATTTGAGTGGTAAAAGTGGTAATTTCGTAGAATGTCAGGTTATATCACGAATTATCCGAATATGCTTTCCATTTCCTTTGCGAATTTCTGGTTGCTGTCACTCGGAAAATCGGAAACAGGTTCTTTGTATTTCGACCTGTAATAGCTCTCGTCAATATCCAACAATTTTAATATTTGGCTTCTCCATTCATCCCTGTATTGCTTGGATAGTTTCTCGCTCATCAGGAATATCAGGTAACACACCCGTATCTTTTCCCTTGCCTTGATTTTTAGTTTATTCTTGCAGGGGTACAGGTTTATATTGGCATAGAAATCCGCTATGGTAATGGCTTCGAACTGTTCCCCGACACAGGTTTCATGAATGGGCGAAAGCTGCTTCATGTCAAAATATTCATGTTGTCCCTCCGGGCTATTCTGTACTTCTTCTTGTTCGTTTTGCTTGACTGGTTCATCCTGCTGTTTTTCTTCCCTATCATTAGGAAGGTACTTTTTTAGGACTTCCATAAAAAGAAGACTTAGGCGGTAAACATTGCCGGAAAGGTTTTCTATATATTGAAAAGCCTCTTTCCTGTCTTGCTTTTGCAGTTCATAAAGTTTATCCAATTCTTTCTTTTCCTTGTCGTATTCAGCCTTGCAGCGTTCATATTCCTTTTCTGCCTGTATTTCTTCTTCGTCCGTATGCTCCCGAAAACCAATGAAATCATATCTGTGGTATGCGTCATTCAAAGGCTCGTGCAACTTGGTGGTAATCTCCAACTGGTCTTTAATTGCAGAATTATGCCTGTCTGCGTAGTGAAAACACACACGCTTTATGACGTCATCATTCAGCGGTTTTGTTTCATAAGCCCGTATATTTTTTTCTATTTCGATTTTCAGACTATTGAGAATCAATGTGTATTGTTCTTTCTGCTTGTCAAGTACCAGTTCAAGGATAGCGGCTTCAAAAGCCTTTGTATCATTGTGCTGCCTGTAAAAGTCGGTGATGAATTTCTGCTTGTCAAAAGAAAAAGCATAATTGGTTACCCAATCATTATATATTCTATTGAGTTCTCCATATTGGGGAATCAGTTTGTTTATTTCTCCTGCCATAGACTTCAATTTTGGGGATTATTGTCCTTGTCAAGGAAAGATGCCAGTTCTTCTTCCACCTCTTCCACACTTGGCAAAGCTGATTTCAAGTTTTCGGGTATAGCCTTGCTCAGTTGATAATCGCTGATGCCTATCGGTTGGTCGTAGCCTGTCAATGCGTATTGTGCTACCACCTCATCTTTTCCTTTGCACA
>URLQ01000224.1 GCA_900548745.1 uncultured Prevotella sp. | reverse complement strand
GACTCATAAATCTACCCTTAATCGTGTATTGGATGATAGTTGCGGATTTTAGGATAAAATTAAACAGTGGCAAAAGTAACAAAAAATTATACCTGCTCAACATTTGTTTGATAAATTTCAACTTTAAACACGCTAATAAAATATTTTAATATTATTTATACGACAAAAAGCGAATATCCTTATACAATATATATATACATTGGCAAATGTTTTCGCAAAATAAAAAAAACAACGACATAACGCTTGCCATATTTTAGAAAAGGATTACCTTTGCAACATATAACCAAAAAAACATTACAATGAAAAAACTCTTTACTCTATTTTTCCTGCTTACAGCCTTTTTAGGAATCAAAGCCACCAATGAGGTGCATCTCGGATTCTGCAACGGCGTAGTGAACAAATCCAGCACCGTAGGTGCAACCGGCCGCAAATGGGTTGATGCCGCTATATTATTGCAAAGCAACATGCTGCAGGCTTATGCCTCGAACAGCCTGTCAAAGGTTCGTGTAGGATTAGCCTCTTCTCTCAACATCGACACTCTGAAAGTATGGGTGCGCCATTCTCTGGACGGCGAAAACATTGCTGAGGGTGAGATTCTGAAGAATTCAATAGTAAGAGGATGGAACGAGGTCGCTCTCAAAGAGCCATACGTCATACCTTCTGACGTTAAGCCTCTCTACATAGGATACTCTTTCAAGCAGCGCGGCTCCATAAACGCAATCTCCTTCGTACAGGAGACCAACGAAAATGCCTTCTGGGTAAGACTTGGCAGAGACAAGCAATGGACCGACATGTGCTCGCAAGGCTCGCTTAGCCTGGAGGCTGTAGTAAGCGGCGACAACATCTACCGCTACGACGTCGGAATATCCAACCAGGCGGCGACAAGCATTAGCAACAGCAACGACATCTCCATTTCTGCAACGTTCAAGAATTTCGGAACGGAAACGGTGAAGTCTATTGACCTCCACGTAGGCAGCAGCGATACTGACCTTGCTACAGCTCATCTCGACATGGATCTTCCTGCCGGCAAACTGGTTGACACCACATTCGTTGTCAGCGGTCTTCAGGCATCAGCAACGTTGGCTAACACCTTATTTATAGGTATAGACAAAGTAAACGGTGAACCGGACGAGAACCCGTCTAACGACAACGTCAGTCTGCCTTTCGCCAACGAGCGTATAGTATTGCTCGAGGAGTTCACATCGGAAAGCTGCCAGAACTGTCCGCGACTGGCAAACACCATCCATACCGTTCTTTCATCAGACGAATTCAAAGGACGCGCTGTTGTGGTTTGCCACCACGACGGATATTCGCAGGACTTCCTCACCGTACCGTCTGACACGGAATATACTTGGTTCTACAATTATCCTACCACATACGCACCGGCTCTGATGATTGACCGCTACCCTTATTTCAAGACCAAAGACAACAAGGACACACCGGTTAGCGACATGGATGCCGAGGTGTTGAGGGCTGCGCTTAATGCCCGTCTGTCTGTACCTACATACACTCGAGTAAATATCGATGCGGAAAAAACTTCGGAGGAAGACCTGCACGTTACCGTGACGGGATTCAGAGCACGTCCGTTCTGCGACACACCGGCACGCATCACTCTCTATCTGCTTGAGGACAGCATCGTTCCTCACAACCAGCAAGGAGCCAACGCCGCATTCAGACACATGCATGTGGAGCGCATCATAAACAGCACTTGGGGAGAGGTGATAGAATGGAACGAGGATGGCACATTCAAGTATGAATACGACATGCACCTGGCTGAAAACTGGGACAGGAACCAGTTGTCATTGGTTGCCTTCATCGGTGGCTATGATGCAGAGAACCCTAACAACTGCGTTGTGGAGAACTCACAGCAGCTGTCGTTGAACAGCATCCTCACTTCTGGAATAAACGACATTCAGAAAGAAGAAAACGACACACCGTCAGAACTCTTCACCATTGACGGAAGACGAGTGAATGATACAGAAAATCTTCACGGCATATTCATTATGTACCCTCGTCATTCTGCCGGACAGAGAGGAAAAGGACGTGTTGTTATAAAATAAAGTTGACAAGTAAACGAGTTGACAAGTTGACAAGCAAACGAGGAGATATGCATTACTTATTTAAGGTTTTTGCGACCAGCGATTATCAAGTATAACAAATCTCCTCGTTTACTTGTCTACTCGTCTACTTGTCTACTCGTCAACTCGTCAACTCGTAAAAAGCCCTAACACTTTCATCACGAGAGCATTAGGGCAATCATGTGAGCAGTTAGCTCAGCATACCAACATTATTCAATCAACATTTTGAATAAAATATTAACAATATATCTCCTGTCCTTTCCTTTTATTACGTTTGTATTGTCATTATCCTTTGTATAAAACACGGGGCTGCAAGCGCTTTTCAGACTATCCCACAATCGATTAACAGCTGTGAATTAAAATCCTTACAGGACATTCCGTTCCCCTAATTCACGCTTGCGCCGCTCAAATCTTATGAACCTGCTACAAAGATACGAAATAAATATCATTCTTAAAAATATTTTCGATATTTACTTACAGTTTACAAACAAAATACATTAATTTAACTAATGTTTACTTTAAACATACATAAAACATAGGAAAAAGATAAATGTCGCACGGAAGAAAATTCCACAATATTTAACCAAAGGATTAATACTATGAATGAAAAATAAAGTACTTTTGCAGAAACATTTATATCAAAACCTTTCATGAACGGATTATACACCATACTGCTGCTCATAGCAAGCAACATTTTCATGACTCTCGCTTGGTACGGGCATCTGAAACTGCAACAGACCGGCACAAGCAGCAACTGGCCGCTCTTCGGAGTGATAGCTTTCTCATGGGCCATAGCATTCTTTGAATACTGCTGCCAAGTGCCTGCAAACAGAATAGGATTCATAGACAACGGAGGCCCCTTCACACTCGTGCAACTGAAAGTAATACAGGAATGCGTGAGTCTTGTGGTCTTCACCATAATCATCAACATGATGTTCACCGGACAAGGGCTACACTGGAACCACTACCTCGCCTTCGGGTGCCTCGTCCTCGCAGTATATCTCGTATTCCTAAAATAAACACAGACATGCCTCTACCCACAGAAGAACAGAAACTCGAAGCGAAGCTGACACGACACTTCCGCAAGGCGATAAAGGATTTCGACCTTATCGAAGAGGGCGACAGCATTCTGGCGGCTCTCTCCGGTGGGAAAGACTCGCTATTCCTG
>URLQ01000223.1 GCA_900548745.1 uncultured Prevotella sp. | reverse complement strand
AGTCGAGAGCACCGCGCTGTGCTGTAGTAGAGCAGTTGGCATACATCCAGTCCATTCCCTTCTCGCCGAACAAAGGCATAAGGCTCTGTGTAAGCTCTTCGATAGTCTCGTTGAATGCTTCAGATGGAGAGTGTCCGTGTTCGCGGAGCACTTCATACTGAGCTTCAAACAGTCCTTCGATAGCACCCATCAGTGAACCACGCTCACCTGTAAGGTCGGATGTTGCCTCGCGCTGGAATGTCGTCTTGAACAGATAGCCTGCACCGATACCGATTCCGAATGCGATGGTCTTCTCTTCAGCCTTGCCTGAAGCATCCTGGTAAACGGCATAAGAGCAGTTCAGACCACGGCCTTCGCAAAACATTGTGCGGAGAGATGTTCCGGAACCCTTTGGTGCAACCATGATTACGTCGACATCCTCTGGTGGAACTACACCTGTGCGGTCGTTCCAGTTGATTGCAAAGCCATGAGAGTAGTAGAGGCTCTTGCCTTTAGTAAGATATTTCTTGATTTTCGGCCATACCTGAATTTGTCCTGCGTCAGACAGAAGCATGCAGATGATAGTACCCTTTTCCGCAGCCTCTTCGATAGAGAAGAGAGTCTTGCCTGGCACCCAACCGTCAGCAACGGCCTTGTCGTATGTCTTTCCTTCACGCTGACCTACGATAACGTTGAAGCCGTTGTCTCGTAGGTTGCAAGCCTGGCCCGGACCCTGAATACCGTATCCAAGCACAGCTATTGTTTCGTTCTTCAATACTTCACGTGCTTTCTCCAAAGAGAATTCCTTGCTGGTGACTACTGTTTCTATTACGCCACCGAAATTCATTTCTGCCATAATATAAATGTTTTAGTTAGTGTGCCTTGTAACCGGCACTTTTTAATAGTTCTTGTTTCTCTTTCTTGTTTTATAGCACCTGGTTGAATAATACCTGTTAGAGGTATACAACACCGGTGTATTTGTGTTTGTTACAAAACGTGGGTGCAAAGATACTATATTGAAACAGAATATCCAAATTTACTTTCAGTCTTTTATGAATTTTATTAAACTTCTTACAACTTCCACGTCTTTTACCTCGTCGTTTGATTTCGTTATTCTGACGTGGAAAGTATTCTCGTCTATGGTTTCCTGATAGAAGTTGAGTTCGTCTCCGCAATAGCTTTCTGCTACGTAGGCAATGTCGAAACGTTTGAGCCTGTGGCTTTTGTACCAGGATATGTCGAACAGGTCGAGCACATGTTCAATGTACTTGATGCTGTTTATATGTCCGTTTATGTCAACATCGTTGTAGTGTGTGTTGATGCTGCGTACGAGTTTGGCTTCTTTTCCCATCTTCACTCTCGACAGTCCACCGATGGGGCATTCCTTTTCTGTTTCGAGATATTTCATGATTTCCCCGTCTCTTATCTCCAGAATGTTCTGCGGTTGGCGGGTTTGCGTGTCTATCATAGCCCAGATGCTTCGTCCGTAGCCATAGACCTTCTTGTCGTCGGTACTGCAGATACGGAAGTTACGGTTGGTGAAATACCTCATAGCACTCTCAACCCATGTTTCCACACTGAACTTTTCGTAAGCCTCAGGCATGTCTTCCATCTCGATAGCAAGTCTCGACAATACCCATGTCTTGTGGATTGGGTTAAGATAGTTCATTCCGAAATCACGGTCGTTGGAGTGGAAGTCTGCTGCATTGAGCAGATGGTTTCCGAGGTGCCCCATGAACAGCTTCTTGGAAAAGTCGCAGTGGAATGGTTCCGCCAGGAAATCGTATCTTCCGATTTTATCTAAAGTAGCCATTTCTTTTATATTGTTGTTTCTTATATTTTATTTGTTGTTTCCTTTTTGTTCCTGCATGTCAAGGAAGGCACTGAACTCCTCAATGGGGTTTCTTGTAATGGCGATGCGTCCGCTTCGGGTGTACTGCAGCACGCAGTTGTATTCCTGAAGCTTGCGGTATAGCTCCGTTATATCTTCTGTTCTGCCGTTCAGCATGGCAGCACAGAATGTAGGGTTTACTTCAACGATATGGGCATCGGCATGCCTTATTATTCTTGAAATTTCAGGGTTCTCCATCACAGCTTGTGTGGAGAGCTTGAAAAGTCCTTCCTCTCTGATAAACAGTTGCTCGTTGGTATAATAGTCAGCCTTTATGACATCAATCTTTTTCTCTATCTGGTTCGTAACGAGAAGAATCTGTTCCTCGTCGCTCCAAGCAGTGATGGTATACTTATGTATGCCACTGATGCTTGACGCCGACACGTTGAGGCTCTCTATGTTGAGCTGTCTGCGTGTGAAGACTGCTGTAATCTGATTTAGCAGACCTGCGATGTTCTCTGAGTATACGAGCAGAGTATATAGTTTTTTCTCTTTTTTTTCCATCTTCATCAAATGTTAATCCACAACATGTTGTGGCTTTTGTCAAATGTCTATTTCCAACAGCATCTCGTCTATCGACTTGCCAGGAGGTACCATTGGCATTATGTTGTCATCCTCCTTTACTGCACATTCCAGAATATATGGTCCGGCGGTGTTCAGCATCTTGTCGACTTCCGCTTTCAGTGATTCTCTGTTCTCTGCCACGCCATATGGAATATGGTAAGCCTCGCTGATGGTCTTGTACTGTGGGTTGAGCATCTTTGTGAAAGATCTTCTGCCTTCAAAGAACATGTCTTGCCATTGCCTTACGTTACCAAGATAGTTGTTGTTCATCAGTATCACCTTTACCGGTGCCTGCTGTTCCATTATGGTGCCCAGTTCGTGGATGCTCATCTGAAAGCTTCCGTCTCCGGTAAAGAGGCATACCGTGCGCTCTGGAGAACCGAAGGTGGCTCCAACAGCGGCTGGCAGTCCGAATCCCATTGTGCCAAGTCCGCCGCTTGTCGCTATAGACAGCTTTTGGTTGTATCTGAAGTATCGTGAAGAGAACATCTGATTCTGTCCCACGTCATTCACGAGGATGGCATCGCCTTTTGTGGCTTCTGCCACGACATTCACGATTTCTCCCATAAGCAGCATTCCGCTCTTGGGATGGATGGCAGGGGCGATGACCTTTTCATACTCCATATTATAAAGAGGTATGAAGCTGTCACGCCATTCGCGGTGTACATTCTTCTTCAGCAACTTTGTGATGGCAGGCAATGATTCCTTGCAGTTTGCCACAACGGCAACGGTGGTCTTTACGTTCTTGTCAATCTCCGATTTGTCGATATCGAGATGAATGACCTTCGCTTGCTTTGCGTAAGTATCGATGTTGCCTGTGACACGGTCGCTGAATCTCATGCCGATGGCTATGAGCACGTCGCATT
>URLQ01000222.1 GCA_900548745.1 uncultured Prevotella sp. | reverse complement strand
CGGATGCGACTCATCGTGTCGGACGAAACGAAAGTGTCGGTAAGCCATTGCTCAGCCTGTAAGAGGTGATACTGTATCTTGTCGAAAAGAGAAAGTTCACCAGCAACCGCTTTGAGGGTGTTGGGGACGTACTTCTTTAGAGTGTCGTTGTCATTTATCAGATTGCTCATTGTCTTTGGGTTTGTTGAGTGAAACTTGCTTTGCGTCCTTATTCTCATCGAGCGTGGTGAGCTGAATGAATGGGCAGTCCGGCTTGACCGCTGTCCACTTGTTGAAACGGATGATCATCCGGTGAACGGAGAAGAGTAGGTCGTGGTAAGGCTTTTGCAGAGCCTGGGCGATGGTGTAAAGCTCTCGCTTGTCGCTGCCGGAGTTATTGGTCTGCGACTTGCCTGGCACCGAGCCTACGAGGTTGGAATGGACGCGCATAGTGAAGCACATCATATTGATGGCTTCTACAATGTCCGTCGCCCAGTCGCCACCCTCCTTGTCGGTCTCGATTTTGTTGATGACCACATCGTGCTGCTCCTCACCATTGGGTGAAACATAGAACGTGGAGAAGAGTACTTTGCCACTGTTCTCCATGCCGGTAAGGAAGTTGATGATGTTGTCCTTCTCCTCGTTGACACGCTCCTGCTGCTTGACACGGTCAGTAATGCCCTCGACCTTGAAGATGTTGTTCCAAAATGAGTTGGCTATCTCGATGTGGTACTTGATGGGAGCCGAATTTCGGAGCTTCGCTTCCTTAGCAATGCCGATGAGCTGCTTGATATTGAACCACTTTCCTTTGAAAAGAGCTGCATAGTATGGTATTGGGTAATACGTATTGTCGGGTGTAGGAATACGGCTGACGACAGCGAACTTCTTGATTTTCTTCCCTCTGTTCTGAAGGTCGGTGAAAGGCGACTGTGGATTAAGAAGTTCGATGCGCTCGATGTCCTCCGGACTGACCGTATTACGCCAGTTGGCATAAAGGATGTAAGGTATCACGCCCGACTTGTCGGCAGGAGCAAAGCGGACATAGCACGCCTGTTTGCGCACGATGCGGACAATGCGACTGGCATTCTCATTGAGGATGATCACGCTGACGCAGAAGCCGAAGTGCTTGAAGTCCTGGCACACGCCGAGAAAGTAACTTGCGAGGTCGTTGTCCAGCATAAAGTCATCCACTTGCGCTTGCACTTGTGCGGTGGCAAGCTCTGTGTCATAGACAAGTCCGCTGCCATAGCAGACTTCAGCATTGAACATCTGGCAAGTGCTCATTGTCTCGTCAGACTCGATGAGATCAATGATATTGTACGGCATCTGATTGTCACCTCCCCACGGGATGTACTTCATCTTGTCGTTGATGATGATTGGTGCAATGTTGTGCTCCTCCTTGAAGACTTCTGATGTCTTGGAGGTGAAGGCTGCAGAGGCGTGGGCACCAGGGATGGTATGGACGGATGTAAATGATAGTGTATCGGGCATAATATGCTGTTTTTGAGGCAAAGATAGAAGGCGATTAAAGGATTAGAAAAGACATTGTGTGTCACAAATTATTTTACTGAGATTACAAATATTTTCCGATTTCGCAAAATAAATCTTTTTAAAAAACGTTTTATAAGTATTATGTTGTACCTTTGTGTATCGTAAACAAATAAATATAAAACATGGCAAATAAGAAGCTAAATAGGTTGAAAATAGTTCTTGCTGAAAAAGAAAAATCAAACAACTGGTTAGCAGAAAATTTAGGTAAAGACAAAGCGACCATATCAAAATGGTGTACCAATACGAGCCAACCCGATTTGGACAACTTGATAAAAATATCGAAGCTGCTCAAAGTAGATGTCTCTGAGTTGCTTAGATTGGACGAAGATACAAGTGTTTAAATCGAAAGAAAAGTGCAGTAATCAAATAAAAACTTTCAAAAATGGCTGGAAGAGAAAAGAATTGCAAATGGTTTTTTGCAGACCAACCTCCTGGTGGAAGGGAGATTGGTCCAAATAACGCTATGGAACAAAGCTTCAAGAAACACCCATATGCTTCGCTTGTCCGCGAAAGCATACAGAATTCCCTTGATGCAGTTCTTGATAATAATGAACCAGTGCGAATGAAATATGAATTCCGTGAGATGAAGAGTGAGGATTATCCTAATTTCTTCGATTTGCGAAATCATATTCAAGGATGTATAGATTATTATCCTAAGAATACAAATGCAAAAGCCAAATATGAACCAATGGTACAGGCTTTGAGCGATTATTATGGTAGAGCGACTATACAATACATAAGAGTTAGTGATTTCAATACTAAAGGAATGGCCTATGATTGTAAAGATACAAATAGTCCATTTTATGCTTTTGTGAGGTCTGCAGGAGTAAGTGCTAAAGATAACACTTCTGCTGGTGGCTCTTTCGGATTTGGTAAAGCTGCATACTTTTTGATTTCTCCCATAAATACTATCATTGTTAGTACCTATACAGACAATGGTGACAGCTATTTTGAAGGAGTTGCATCTTTGTGCACCCATCTGTACAATGGTGAAGTAAAAATGGATGTGGGCTATTATGATGATAGTGAAGGAAAACCTGTAAATCAAGTTGAAAATATACCAAGTATTTTTAGACGTGCAGAGCCAGGAACTGATATAAATATTCTTGGATGTGATTTCTATTTCAGAGATGAAATAAAGAGGGAAATGACAGAAGCTGTGTTGAGAAATTTTTGGATGGCAATATTCAATGGAAAACTTGAGGTACAGATAGGTGGTAGTATATTCATAAATAGGGAAAATCTTCAAGGGATGATGGAAGAGTATTTCCCTGATGAGGAGGATAAAACTCGCAAGAGTGGATATGATAACCCACGTCCTTACTTTGATGCTGTAAGATATGCAGAAACATCTGAACGGTTCATAAAGTTTGAGGATAATTTAGCTCTTCTTGGGCATGTCGTTTTTTATGTAAACAAACAAAAAGGAGTAAATGACAAGATAGCTTATATTCGAGATTTACAGATGTTGGTATTCTCAAAAAAGAATAAAACCAATTATGGGTTTAATGCAGTCTTCTATTGTGATGATCCTAAAGGTAATGAGATATTAAGGTTTCTTGAAAATCCAGCTCATAACGAATGGAGTGTGTCAAACTGGCCACGTAAAGGTCAGAAAGGATATGCCAAGCAAGCTTTGCAAGAGGTTGAAAATTTCAAGAATAGCTGCATCAACAAGCTGTTTAACTCAAATACCAAAGCTGCTATTGATATAAAAGGACTTGAAGAGTTTCTTTATATACCTTAATTCCGCAACACTATAATTTAACTTTATTTATAAGT
>URLQ01000221.1 GCA_900548745.1 uncultured Prevotella sp. | reverse complement strand
AGAGCCGTGAAGAACTGATGAAGGACATTGCAAGCCGGTCTATCACACAGAACAATGAAGGCAAGTTGGAGATCATGGTGGTCAACATCCAGAAGTTCAAAGAAGACAAGGCGAAGGTGCAGGTTGACGACAGCTATAGCACCAACCTGCAACGTATATTCTTTATCGACGAGGCACACCGTGGATATAATCCCAAGGGAAGTTTCTTGGCGAATTTGCTCGAAGCTGACAAAAACGCTGTGAAGATAGCCCTCACTGGCACGCCGCTTCTCAAGGAGGAGCGTGAGTCTTGGCGAGTGTTTGGCGACTATATCCATACCTACTATTATGACAACTCAATCGCTGACGGCTATACTTGCAAACTTATGCGTGAGCCTGTCGAGACCATCTACAAGGAAAAGATTGAGGACATCCTCGATAAATTGGCTGGAAGCGTAAAAGTGAAGAAGTCGGACATCGACCGCAATAAGATCATTGAGGATGAAAGTTATCTTAATGCGTTGCTCGACTATGTTATATCCGACTTCCGCCGTTTCCGCAAGGAGCAGAACGACAACTCTGTCGGAGCCATGATTGTCTGCAAGACAAACCCTCAGGCAAGAGAGATGTTCCGCTTGTGGCAGGAGCGTTTTCATAATGCGGAGAAAATATGGCAGCATAAAGAGGAACAGATCGGAATGGCAGCAGAGTCGATGACTTTGCCTTCCGGCTACAGGCCTTTGACAGCTTCGCTTATATTGCATGACGAAGGCGATAAGTTGGAACGTAAAGAGTATATCGAGGGGTTCAAGAAACTTCAGGAAGTGGACGTGCTCATTGTCAACAAGATGCTTCTCACTGGTTTTGATGCTCCTCGTCTGAAGAAACTGTACCTCGGACGCTCGCTCGACGGCCATGACTTGTTGCAGGCTTTGACGCGTGTCAACCGACCTTACCATGATTTCAAGTATGGTTATGTGGTTGACTTCGTGAACATCAAGGAGAATTTTGATGCTACCAACGACCGCTACCTCCGTGAATTGAACCGCACTTCTGACGGCACAGGCTCAGGGCAAAGTAATATCGCCAACGATGTGATGGTGACGAAGGAAGAGGTGGAAGCCAAAATCAGGCAGGTAAAAAGTGTGCTCTTCAACTTCACCACTGATAATATGGAGGAGTTCCGTAAGCAGATTGACGAGGTTGACAACAAGGACAGCCTTTATGAATTGCGCAACACGCTTTCAGAGGCAAAGGCTATTGTCAACCAAGTTCGTTCTTTCGGCGACGAGGAAACAAAGCAGAAACTTGCATCGCTGCCTATCGGCACCATTCCTACGCTTATCACGGAGGTTACACATCGCATCGAGCGCATCAATCTTCTTGAAAACACGGAGCATAAGGCCGACGTGTCGGGCATCATCAATGTGGCACTTTCCGAACTTGAATTTGAGTTCAAGAAAGGAATGCCAGAGGAAATGCGCATCATTGTCAACGACATCCGTGAGCGTTGCGAGCGTGTGCAGGCTGAGTTTGAGGCAAACTTCGACACAAAGGAGGACAAATATGTTATCCTTGCCGATGAGTTCCGTGAGTATTTCCGCAAAAAGGGATTTGTGCCTAAAGATACTGCTGATGCGAAAGAGAGCATACAGTATATGGACGAGGTGATGAAGAAAATAAGGGAAATCAATCGTCGCAACCGCCTTCTGAAAAGCAAGTACAATGGTGACGAGCGGTTTGTGCGAATCCACAAGCGTATTGAGGAGCAGAACGAAAAGCGCGAAAAGCCGATCATATCAAAACATGAATATGAGATTGCGGAGAACCTGGCAAATATGAAGCAGAACATCGACAGAATGATATTCCTCGACATCAACAAGCTCGACAACGAACCGGCATTTCAACAGGATGTGCTTGCCATCATTGGCAAGGAACTGCTGAAGATGCACATAAGGGCTGATATCAAGGACCGCAAGTTTATCAACAATCTCATCACAACAGAATATTTACAACAACGTAACTACGCATATTAATAATAATGAGCAACATCAATATATCTGAGGCTACCATCGCCCTTATCGACTCTCTGAAGAGCACTACCGGGGCTTACGGATTGGCTGGCACTGGCAGCGAATATAAAATTGTAACGGAGATGTTCCTTTACAAGTTTTTTAACGATAAGTTCGGTTATGAGGCAAAGCGCGATGAAGTTTATGGCGAACGCCTGAGAAACGCCGAGAAGTGGGATGCTGAATATGACAAATTCACTGAGGATGAAGTGGAAGACCTTTTCAGCTATCTTCCACACTCCGTGCCTCGCATGAAACCGGAGCATACGCTATCTCACCTTTATAACTCTGCCACCAAGGGCGACTTTTCTACACTGCTCGATGCTACTCTCATTGACATTGCCTCGCTCAATGCCGACACTTTCTCTGTCACCACGTCAGGAAAGAGCAAGGTGAATATTTTCTTCCCGCTGACGACATACGTCACCGACACACAGAAGCGTGACGAGTTTGCCAAGGCTCTGATGAACAATGTGGCTTCTTTCAACTTTGAGGATGTGTTTGGCGAGAAATATGATTTCTTCTCACACATCTTCGAGTACCTGTTGAAGGGATTCAACAACGCCAGTGGCGGAAAATATGCTGAATATTACACACCTCATGCCATAGCGCAGGTTATGGCACGGTTGCTTGTGGGCGACAAGTCGGACTTCCGCGGCATCACTTGTTATGACCCGTCGGCAGGTACTGGCACGCTGCTCATGGCGTTGGCTCACCAGATTGGTGAGGACAGATGCTCCATCTACTCGCAGGACATTTCCGAGAAATCATCCGAGATGCTGCGTCTGAATCTTATTCTCAATAACCTTTCGGCTTCTCTGCCTAATGTGGTGCAAGGCAACACGCTTACCGAACCATCGCATAAAGAGAATAATGGTGTGCTGAAGAAATTCGATTTCATTGTAAGCAACCCACCGTTCAAACTCGATTTTCCAGAGTATCGTGACACGCTCGCTGCCGACACAATCCGTTTTTGGGCTGGCGTTCCTAACTCTGTGAAAAAGGTGGATCCGAACAAGCCTAAAATGGCTATCTACACTTGCTTCATCCAGCATCTGCTCAACTCGCTGAAGCCAACGGGAAAGGGTGCTATCGTCATACCTACTGGATTTATCACGTCTAAGAGTGGCGTAGAGAAGCGCATCCTACAACGCATCGTAGATGAAAGATGGGTGTATGGATGTGTGTCTATGCCGTCAAACGTGTTCGCTACTACAGGTACCAATGTCTCCGTGCTGTTCTTTGACAAATCGGCACAGAGCGACAAGGTGATTCTCATCGATGCAAGCAAGCTGGGTGAGGAATATAAAGAAGGTAATAATCAGAAACGCCGTCTT
>URLQ01000220.1 GCA_900548745.1 uncultured Prevotella sp. | reverse complement strand
CAACGACATCAACAAGACAATAGAGTTTTACCACGCATTGGGATTTGAAACAGCATTGCGTACTGTCAACGGAACAGAGGAAGTTGCATTTCTCAAGCTTCACAATCTCGTGATTGAAACATACCAGAACAACAATGCAAAGATGGAATATGGAGCTATCGACCATATTGCCATTGATGTAAAAGACATTGACAAACTGTTTGTCGAAATGAAATCATCAAACAGTTTCTGTATGCTCGACATTCAGGTTAACAGTCTCCCGTTTTGGGAAAAGGGCGTAAAGTTTTTTACTATAGAAGGACCAAATAAAGAGAAGATAGAATTTTGCGAAAGATTGTAGACTGAGTTCTATCATTAATCGTTTACCTAAAAGGCGTAGCCGCTATTGAAACGGTTACGCCTTTCCTATTTGTTTTTAGTCGTTATATCCAGCTGTCAGTTCACATATCTTCACTACCACTTGCATTGCCTTCTCCATCACCTGGATGCTGACAAATTCATAAGGACCGTGGAAGTTAACGCCTCCGGCGAAAATGTTAGGACAAGGAAGACCCTTGAACGAGAGCTGCGCTCCGTCGGTACCACCGCGAATCGGCGCCACCTTTGGTGGCACGCCGCTCTCTTCCATAGCCTTCAGCACGATGTCGATGACATGCATGTTCGGGTCAATCTTCTCCTTCATGTTATAGTACTGGTCGTTGACAGCTATGTCAACAGTACCCTCGCCGTATTTCTCGTTCATCTTCTTTGCTACGGAAGTGATAAAGCGCTTGCGGTCTTCGAAAATCTTACGGTCGTGGTCGCGGATGATATATGACAGTTTAGCATGCTCTATGCCCGACTCTATTCCAAGCAGATGATAGAAGCCCTCGTAGCCTTCTGTCGTCTCAGGAGTCTCGTTGGCAGGCAGCATACCAATAAACTCGGCAGCCAGCATATTGGCATTCACCATCTTTCCCTTGGCATATCCCGGATGCACACTCACACCCTTGATGTTCACCTTTGCCGAAGCAGCATTGAAGTTCTCGTATTCGAGGTCACCGAGGTCTCCGCCGTCCATGGTATAAGCCCACTGGCATCCGAACTTCTCCACATCAAAGTGGTGTGCTCCCATACCGATTTCCTCGTCCGGGTTGAAGCCCATGCGTATGTCACCGTGCTTTATCTCGTCGTGATCGCGCAGCCAACACATAGCCTGTACTATTTCCGCTATACCAGCCTTGTCGTCAGCACCGAGCAGAGTATGACCGTCTGTCACGATAAGGTCCTCTCCCTTGTGTGCCAGCAGCTCAGGGAATTTCGTTGGTGACGACACGATGCCTTCAGACAGTACGATGTCTCCGCCGTCATAGTTCTCCACGATACGCGGCTTCACGTCTTTTCCGCTGCAGTCAGGAGATGTATCATAGTGGCTGATGAAGCCGATAGTAGGAATATCCTTCTTGGTGTTTGCCTTCAGAGTGGCATAAATATATCCCATGTCATCCATCTCCACGTCGCTGAAGCCTTCAGCCTTCAGCTCGTCGCGCAGATATTCTGCGAATATCAGTTGCTTACTCGTACTCGGCACGGTCTGGCTGTCTTCAGCCGCCTGTGTGTCAAACTTCACATAGTTAAGAAATCTTTCTGTTATGTTCATTTCAGTATTATTTTGTTTTGTGGTTAAGTCAATACTTCAGCAAATTTATAAATGATATTTGAGGTGTGCAAGAAAAAGTCTTGTAATTTAAGTTTTTTCATATCTACAAGTCCATTCCCATACCAATTGCTATGCCTCCTTCCAGTCTTCAACCGTTCCCGTCTCCGACGAAAAACTTGCACCTATTTTAAATATGCGCCGACCGTCAGTAGCATATTCTCGTGCATATCCCTTGTCCTCTATCTGCTGCAAGGCTTCGTCAGCTGTTCCATCCAGTTTGAATTCAAAGATGTAGACAAACTTCTCTGTCTCTATTATACAATCCACACGACCGTGGCTCTGAACCTTCTCTGTGTAGGTTACGAAAGTGCTTGCCAAACGCAACAAGAGATAGAACGTATAGTGGAAATAACGTTCCTTCTCACGCTCCGAGTCCTTACGCCGCATAGTGTATGGAATACTGGCAAGAAAAGACGTAAGGTGTTGTCGGAAGTTTTCCGTATCGCCCTGTTTCAGGGATTTCACAGCTGTCATCAGCCAACTGTCCATCGACTCTTTCGGCTGCAGGTAACAGTTGGCAAGCATGGTGATGAATCCGCGCTTCACTTCCTCGTTGGAGAAATCAAGCTTGAAGGCATTCATATCCCTGTCGTAATCCTTTATCGTGAGATAGCCGCTCTGGAATATCATCGGCAGAGGCTTCTCCACATCGGCACGATAGTCCACAAACTGCTCCGGCATGTAATACTTTCCCGTCAGTTCGTCGATGTTCTCATCGAAATGCTGCAGCAGACGCACGAGATATGTGGGTGTGCCTGTGCGGAACCAGTAGTCCTGGATACGCTGATGCTTAAAAGCATTCAACAGACTGAAAGGATTGAATACTCCTCTCATCTCGTCAGAGAAATGATAGCCGTCATATTGTTTTTTCAACTTAGCCACCATCTCGTCATAAGTGCAATGGTAGTACGTTGCCATCTCACGAATCGGTTCGTCGAAATACTGGAACATCTCATCAGCGGTAATTCCACACAAGGAAGCATACTCGTTGCTCATACTTATATCGTCCGGCTGGTTGAACCCACTGAACACACTTACCTGCGAGAACTTGGTGACACCAGTAAGCAGTACAAACTGCAGATGCTCGTCAGCTGCCTTGAAGACAGAATAAAACCCACGCAGCGACTCACGGTTATAATCTTCGAGCGTCATCGTCACGCCGAGGTGCTCCACCTTATAACGACAGTCCATCACATCAAGAATAGGCTTGTCGTATTCGTCAATGAGCACCACGCAACGTAGTCCCGTCTGCCTATGTGCAGCGGCAAGTATTTTCACGAAGCGCAGGTTTATGTCATCCACAGTCTTTTCCACGTCATACTGCTTTTCCCATCCATTCAGTTTGTCATCCAGAATATTATAGAGATTATCAGCATTCATATACTTTCCTATACCGAAATCGATATGAAACACAGGATATGTCTTCCATTCCGTTTCCAAACTCTCCATAGCAAGACCTTTGAACAGTTCCTTGCGTCCGAGATAATAGTTCTTAAGAGTAGACACCAACAGACTTTTTCCGAACCGTCGAGGACGGCTCAGGAAATATGTTTTTCCTGTATGTGTCATCGAATAAACCATATCCGTCTTGTCAACATACACATAGCCGTCTTCTCGGATTTGTTCAAATGTCTGTATTCCTATTGGATATTTCATATCATTTTGGTTTTAGTATATTTTTGCTGAGGTGCAGCTTATCTTATGCAAAGATAATGCAAACCGAACGCAGAACAACAAGCTTGCTTG
>URLQ01000219.1 GCA_900548745.1 uncultured Prevotella sp. | reverse complement strand
GTAGGCGCTGCCGGCAATATCGCCGATAGCGGCAGACATCAATAAGTTCTTCATATCTATTATGTTTTAATGTTCGTTGCAAATATAAGAAGGATTTGCATAGGAGCAAAGCGTTATGCGTAAATAATACGCAAATAAGATATCCTTTTAACTTTCTTTTGTGTAATAATTACATAAATACCTTTTATTATTAAAGAAAAGAACTAACTTTGCACTCATAAACATAATTAATCGGCAAAACCCAAAAGACAATATATAATATGTATACTTATAAATATCCCCATCCCGCCGTGACTACCGACTGCATCGTGTTCGGCTTCGACGGTACTAAACTCAACCTGCTTCTCATCAACCGCGGCATTGAACCATACAAGGGCAGCTGGGCTCTCCCTGGCGGTTTCATGAAGATAGAGACCGCCGAACAGGGTGCCCTGAGGGAACTGCAGGAGGAGACCGGCGTAAAGGATATCTATATCGAACAGATGCAGGCGTTCACCGCAGTAGACCGCGACCCAAGGGAACGTGTGATGACCATAGCCTTCATGGCGTTCGTGCGCCAGGAGAAATACGAGGTCATTGCCGGCGACGATGCAGCAAAGGCACAGTGGTTCCCCGTAAACAGTCTGCCCCAGCTTGCCTTCGACCATAAGGAGATAATCACCCTTGCCCTCGACAAGCTTCGATGGAAGATGACCTACGAACCTCTCGCCTTCCGTCTGCTCAACAAGACATTCACCATCTCCCAGCTCCAGACCATCTATGAGGTGGTGTTCGACAAGAGGTTCGACCGTCGCAACTTCCACAAGAAGCTCACCTCTCTGGGCTATATCATCCCCACCGAAGAACAACAGAAAACCATCGGCCGCCCCAGCACTCTCTATACCTTCGACGAACGGAAATACCGCGAAGTGGCGGAGAACAGGAATATATTCTAAGTGTTGCATCAAACTATTTCTTGGAATGACGATTGAAGCGTACTGACTCAAGCAAAGGTTCCAGATAGTCGCCATTGCCCTTGTCGTATGCAGAGACAAGACACATCATTCCTGTTTCCTTGTCAAACAGTGCGGCAAATCTCCAATACACAACTATGCCTTGGCCTGTGTATTTCTTAACTCTTATACACTTGGTGCCCCTCTTGTCCGACTTCGTGACATATGCAACGACAGTAGACTCATATCCTTCCATTGCTTCACCGCCCAAATCATTGTAGATGAAATTTATATGCTCGGGCGAGTCATCACTGTCAAAACCGCTGTTCAATGTAATTTCGGTTTCAGATTCATCTTCAAGGAAGAAAAACCTGCAATCCGCAAATACACTGTCTTTGCAGCTGAATCCTTTCGGCACACAGAACACAATGTTACCATCTGTGCGTTGCCGACGGACATCATTGTTCTGCGTCTTTAACTTCTTGATGGTTACAGACCTCATCCTATCTGCTCTCAACGTACCCGCCATAATGAACATGGCAAGCATAAGCATAAACGCACCTACAAACACACTCCGCCGCCGGAAAGTTCTCCAGCGACGAATCTCTTTACCTATTTTATTATCCAAACTCTCTGACATATCAAACCATATTTTATATGACAACCAAGTTTATCTACTTTTTATTAAATTATACTATTCTTCCACCAACGATTTTTCAGCAAAAGTCTTTATTCTGTTCATTACTCTTTGCAGGAAAGACGATGCAGGATTATTATAGTCTTCTTTTTCAAGCGTATCTTCTTCCAACTCGCTTTCAATATGTTCATCTCCATAATCCTTAATGCAATTATCTCTCGATTCTCCAGAGGTTGAAGTGGAACCTTGTTGTTCAGCATTTGTGACAATAAACGGAATATCAGTCTGTGCATCAACACTATCCTGAATATTACGATCAGACGTTGGCAAATCCTTTTTATCAGTATCAGTACAATACAGCTTTCTTATCATCTTACTATAATACTCCGCATCATTGTCCGTATCATGTTTGGCAACGTTTCTGAAACCATAGTCTTCGTCATCAAGTCCCGTAGCAAGAATGGCAATCTTTACATCCTCACCAAGACTGTTGTCCTCCGACTCGCCCCATATAACGTCAATCATAGGATCCAATTCGTCCATAAATACATCAAGCTCTTTCAGTTCATTTACGATAAGCGGAGCATTAGGACCAGTATATATATTGAACAGTATGCGTTTAGCTTTGCTTACATCACATCCATACAGCAACGGAGAGTTCAGAGCATCAAGGATGGCGTTCTGCACACGAAGTTCACCACTTGCCCTGCCTATAGCCATAATAGCACCACCGCCAGCCTTCATCGTTGACTCTACATCACGGAAGTCAAGGTTCAAGTATCCCTCTGTAGTTATAAGTTCAGATATGCTTTTCACTGCATCGCACAACACATTGTCCGCCACTTTGAATGACTCCATGACGGTCATTCTTGAATCAGAGTAGATGTCACAAAGCCGTTCGTTGTTGATTATCAGCAGTGCGTCAACATTCTTTTTCATCTCTTCTACTCCCTTGAGAGCTTTTATAATTTTCCGTTCCTTCTCAAAATAAAAGGGTATGGTGACTATTCCTATCGTCAGTTTACCCATTGACTTGGCTATTCGCGCCACCACAGGACCGGCCCCTGTTCCTGTTCCTCCACCCATTGTGGCTGTGATAAACACCATTTTGGTCTCGTCGTCAAACAGTGCGCCGATTTTCTCTTCGCTCTTTTCTGCCTCTTCCTTTCCCACTTCCGGATTCCCTCCTGCACCAAGTCCGCTGTCGCCAAGCAGAACCTTAACTGCAACTGGAGATTTCTCCAACACCATACTATCCGTGTTTGCCACAGCGAAAGCAACATCCTTGATGCCCTCGTCGTACATGTTCCTGACAGCATTGCATCCTCCTCCACCAACACCAACTACCTTTATCAGGTTACTTGTGACGCATGTTGGTATATCATCAAACTGTATCAATTTTCTCGTCATATATTCTTTTTGCTATTTTTTAATGAATAATCCCGTTTCTCTTTATGTCAGACATACTACAAAGGTTAACAGTAAAAATCAGTAATCATCTCCTGTTATCTCCTTCAAAAAACTAATTGCTTCCACGCAAAAGCGAATTGTAATAGGCACCCAACAAAAACAGGATATGAAAGTGAAAAACCACCAAAACACATTGTATGCTGTAGTGTAATACTCAGCCTTGTACAGAGCGTCAGTGAACCAACTAAGGATAAAATTCTGAAAGAAGAACAATCCGTGCCAGATGCCAGAATACCAAGTATAAGTCTCATTCGTGGCTATATCACAAAGCAACCATCCGGCAAAACATGATACCAATATGAAAAATATAATTACCTGAGTTCGGGATAAGCGACAGTCGTTTTTCTTGCTATGCCAGATTTCCGACAGGTGCATATTACATTTGCCCTCCAAACAATATGGATGGCAAAATGCAGAATTGT
>URLQ01000218.1 GCA_900548745.1 uncultured Prevotella sp. | reverse complement strand
TCTGCCCGTGATGGGTCGGTCGGGGGATTTTTTATAAAGGTACAAATAATATAACACACTGACAAATAATTAGTTAGCTATTTACTGAATATCCCTAATATATTATATAAGTTGAACGGAACAAATGTAGATTGTGTAATAGACGAGCAAGGCAACGTTACGGACTTTGAGTTCAAACAAACGCCAAAAGACCCAGTAGTAGCAAAAGAACTGGAGCGGTGCCTTAAATTGTTAAAGTATAAGCCTGCCATATATAAATTGTTTACTGTCAAATGTAAATGGAATTTTTGGTACGATGGCAATAAGTCTTTGCTGCCAGAAGAGACAGAAGAGCAGACTTCTAATGTGGAAGCAGAGAAAAAAGCGGAAGATAAGGTTTTTGATGCTGTCGAACAACAGCCTTCTTTCCCTGGTGGACAGGGTGCTATGTTTTCCTATATTAGCAACAACCTACGATATCCCCAAAAGGCAGCGGAGAATGCTGTTGAAGGAAGGGTTTCTGTAAAGTTTATCGTGGAAAAAGATGGCAGCATAAGTAACGTTGAGGTAAACAGGTCTGATGATGCGGATTTGGACAATGAGGCAATACGGGTAATAAAGAGTATGCCGAAGTGGAATCCTGCTAAACAAGACGGGACAGAAGTTAGGGCGTATTATAATGTCCCTGTAACATTTCGTTTAAATTAATAAAAGATTAAGATATGAAAAGTAAATTGACAACATTTCTAATGTTTCTTTCCTTGATACTGACCGTATCATGTGGAAAGGACTATAATGCTCTGTTTCAAGAGCGTATTACGGAGTTGAACAAGGAAGGCAAGTACATCCTTAACCAGTATAACGACTCTGTTGGTAAAGAACACTACATCGTTTATATTGATATGGATAAAATTGTGGTGGACACTTTGGGTGACTCGTTACAGGTGTATCCGTTGAATGTTATGGAACATTTTCAGTACAGAGCTAAAACAGACAATAACGGGAACTTTGTATTTGAAAAAGAAATTACGCCCAAAAGCACGCTTGTGTCTTCTGCGCAGGTCGATCTAAAGAATAAAGAAATGGTAATTGACAAAAACATTTTCCTAAGTGCAAACGTAAAGTTTAAAGACATTAAGTGTGTAGGAAAAGACTGTGCTTATGTCAATGTAAAAAATCCAAGTGGCAATAATAACAATACATATATTTTCTTTTTCAACAAACCAAGATTATTATATGTCACATATGGAAATTACCATAGCACGATATTTAACGGAAAAAGTTTTGATATAGTAGACAAGGATCCTCTCGTAAAGCGAGGCGAAGGATTGTACGACCAGAAATTTGAATATAAAGCCAAGATGTCGACAAAGGGCGAAATCATACAAAAAGACGACTATATAACAGTTGCCGGTGAATATAAAATTCCTGTTTCTGCCTATGCCTCAGGCGAAGTGGATTCCTACTTTGCCAAAATTGCAGCAGACCTGAAACCTACCTATTATTGGAACTGCCAAAACTGCTATAAGGTGGTAAAGTCAGAAAGTAAGCCTGAGAGTGGATTCTGCGAGTCCAACTTCTTTACTGGTAGCACGTCTACATGGCCAGTCCATAGTTGGGTGCGCCTGTGCAAAGCTGGCTCCCTACATACCTATCAGTGTCAAGACTGCGGTGTACAAGTCAAGACGAATGATGTTCCGCAAATGGGTGCATGCCGTTATGGTGCAAATCATGTTTGGAATCAACTGCAATAACAAGAACGCAATATGAACAAGTCAAAGCAATATGTATTGAAGATTGTTGGCTGCATGCTGCTTGTCATGGTGTGCGCCCTCATTGTCTTTACTTACCAGGATTTCCCTGCACGCCTGATGGCTGCGATACTTGGCGTAGTAATCACAGCTACCATAACCGTTGTCTTGCTTGACGGACAATCGAAGAAGGAGCAGACCGCAAAACGCAACTCCAAGGTATTTGAGGAAAAATTGAAGATTTACCAAGATTTTCTCACAACTCTTTATGATGTTGTAAAAGACAGGAAACTGACAGAAGACGAAAAACTTCTGTTTGAGTTTAAGACCTCCTTGGTAGCCATGCACTGTAAACCTAAAAACTTAGATTCTGTAAGTGCAGCAGTACGTAATGTGATATCCTCCGTCTGTCCGTCTGACGAAGCGAAGAAACAGAAAAGTCAAGGCAACATCCCACTATTGGAAAGTTTGTTGGGGGTTGTGGAAGCATTGAAAATAGACCTTTACAATGTTGATGTGGAAATTGATGGCAACATGGATGATAATGATTTGGACAAGATGCTGTTCAGTTCTGCCATCAAAACTAACACTATAAACAATTTCCAAAAAGCCTATGTAGAAACGGCAGAGAAAGAAGATGCAGAATCTAAAGATACATGGTCGCAAGCCATTAAGAAGTGGCAGAGCCAAGGTTTGGAGGTGAAAGCATTGGAAAGCGAAGACTGTCCTCTGGAGATAACTCGCAACGATGGCAATCCTGGCAAGATAGATATGGGGTTCTACAACGGTCATTATTATCTACAGGCAGGATACGAGGGTGACGGTAACTTCTCAAAATGCCTCAAATGGGACAATGGTGGCAGAAGACAATACGACTTGTGGTATGAGTTCCCTGCATTGTCTATGGATGTTCCACGAGGCGGCTTTATAGACAAATTCAAGTCTTCGCCAGAACTGCAGCAATACATCATCAAGAAAGTGAACTACCTGATTGAAGTAATTAATAAAGAACACCGTACTATCCTGTGGATGAAGGCCGTTGGCGAGCATAAGGACTGGCAAATCTTCACATGGTATTGGTCAACATTGGCTTGCGAATGGCAGAACGACGAGGAGGGCAAAGTGTATATGGACACGATGCCTGATGACAAAGACAGTTCGAAGGTGATTGTAAAGCTGGGCAACAGAGCCAATAACGTAGAATTGCTTAAGCGGACATTGGAGCGTATCGGACACGCAGATAAGACAAATGCTATCGACACTACCGACAATTGCTATGTGACAATAGCCACAATAGACTCTCTTGTACCTAACACAGAGGCTGATGCGAATACCGTCGCAGGGAAGTTGAAAGAGTTGATAAAGGATATTACATATAAAAACATAAAGTAAAACATAAAACTGTTAAGATTATGGGAAATGTATTTAGAGTAAGACCCGTGCGTGTCAAAAGAGCAAATGGGCAAGTATTGACTCCTGATATGGAGATTACAGTTACTACACAGTCATACACATCTGACCCTTTCTATAATGGGGCAAAAGAGATACAGGAGCAGTATATGCGTATGTATCAGTTCGACTACAAGAAGAGTAACTGTAGCAAATACGATTTCGAGTTTATTAAAATCGGTTAGTCTTTCCAAACAAAAGTGTGCGCCTCTCCTATATAGCTGCACACTTTTGTTTGAAATTTCCATAGTTCCAAGGTTTTTCTTTAACACGACATACTTTTTCCTTTCTTTTGTGGAACGCTTCCAAGCCCTACCTTTTGTGTTCTGTCCCAATTCGTAAGTTGGTCAGCGCACCCATTAGAACCGCCAAGTGAAA
>URLQ01000217.1 GCA_900548745.1 uncultured Prevotella sp. | reverse complement strand
CTGAGATTTATCTCACACGTGCTGAGGCTCTCTATCGTCTCGGCGACAAGAATGGAGCGTTGAGAGATATCCAGAAGTTGCAGGATCGTGCTAATAGAAAGAACTTAGCACAGTCTCTCGACCTCAACTATATCCTCGACGAGTGGTGCCGTGAGTTCTATCTCGAAGGACGCCGTCGCAGCGACCTCGTTCGTTTCGGTCTCTTCACAAGCAGCCAGTATCTCTGGAGCTTCAAGGGTGGTCAGGAAAATGGAGCAGGTGTTGATTCACACTACAATGTTTATCCTATACCAGCCAACGAGATAGCAGGTAACGCCAACTTGCATCAGAACCCTAACTATTAATCAAGGTGTAGTGAATAGATAACATGTTTTATAATCATAAAAGAAAATGTATCATGAAATATATAAATAAAATAATGATGCTTCCGTTGCTTGTCTTGCCGTTCTTGTTCGCATCCTGCGAAAAAGACAATGACAGCAACCCTACGCTCGATTTGAGCCATGTGGCAGAGGGCTTTGTCCTTAACACCCCGGCTTATGCAGGCAATACATACGACCTTGCCAATTCTGATGGTGTGGAGCTTACATGCAGCCAGCCTAATTATGGCGACGGTGTGCCATACGTAGTACGCTATTTCGTTCAGGTATCCATCGACCCTACATTCGCTCAAGGAAACAAGGATGCCAAGTTCCAGGAGTTGTCAACGTCTTTCACAAAGGCAAGAATGTCTGCCAACGCCGTAGAGATGAACAATGCATTGGTTGACCTCTATCAGGAGGCTAACCCTGATGCCGACATCCCTTCTTCAATGCCTGTTTATATCAGGTTGCGCGCCATCATTGATGGCTCTATGATAGAGAATCTCGGTGAGACATATTCTAATGTCATCACACTTTCTTCTGTACGTGCAGAATACAAGGCACCAACCCTTGAATATCCTGCTTGCCTCTATGTTGTTGGTTCTTCTATCCAGGATGCATGGAAAAGCTGGAAGCAGGTGGCTCCTGTATTTGGCATGCAAGGACAGTATTACACTATGGTATATGTACCGGATGGCGGTGCCTTCAAGTGGGGTACTTACGAAGAAGACTGGCGCGGATACGGAAAGATCACCGTTGACGACCAGGCTGGAGCTGGCGTTTCAAACAATGACGACGACAACATCGTGCTTGCAAAGGGTGGATGGTATGCTCTGCTCTTCGAGGGAGTTATGTCTTCTGACAAGAAGGCTATCAACTACACTTTGCACATCTATCCTGGCAAGGCTTACGTAATCGGTAATGCCTTCGGTAATTGGGATGAGGCAAACGATGCTCTTGCAATGCAGGCTCCTGCCGACAACTCTGGCGAGTGGGTATCTCCTGCTTGTACAGCAAGCGGTGAGCTTCGTGCTTACATCCGCATCCCTGGACTGGAGTGGTGGCGCACAGAGTTCACTCTCTATAACGGCAGCTTGTACTTCCGCAAGGAACTCATCGTAGACGGCTGGGCTAAAAACGTCGGTGAGGAGTATTCTGTGACATGCTCTGCTGGTCAGAAGCTCTATGTTAATTTTGACAAAAACACCGGTGAGATGAAGTAAGGTTGAATTGTTGGAAGATTATAAGACCTGAAAGTCTTATAAATCCGACAAGTTTGATAAACATATAATAAGAAAGAGAGATGATAGGACTTGTATTATAGTGTCCTGTCTCTCTCCTTCAAATGAAAAAATAATAAACAACAATGAAAAAGACATTATTATATAGTTTGGCAGCTTTGGCAGGATTTACTTTTGCCAGTTGCAACGGTGACTATGACGATTGGTCTTCTCCGCAGCATAATGATCAGGAAAATGCCATCACCATACCAGGATTCTCTGCTACAGGTGTAGACGTTGTGGATCTTGCAAATGCCGGCGACAGCGTAAAGCTTTTCACTCTTTCTCAGGCTGCTCTCCCAGCAGGCACAACACTTGAAAAGAGTCGCATCGTGCTTACTCCGGCAAATGAAGATATTGCCGATTCTAAAGAGGAGGCTAAGTTGAATGCTTCCAATGAGGGAAAGGTCAGCGTAGCAGAACTGCAGGCTGCAATTATTGCTGCCTATGGTCATAAGCCTATAGCACGCTTGTTCAATGCCCGTGTATATTCAGACGTGATGGTTAGCGATCAGGCGATGCTTGCTGATGCAGGTGCAATCAGCGTTTCTGCTATTCCGCAGGCTCCACATATTGAGAACGCTTACTATCTGGTAGGTTCTATTGACGATTGGTCAAAGCAGAAGAAGGATGAGTATAAGCTTGTCAATGGTGGCGGCGACCCATATTCTGATCCTGTATTCAGCGTAATCATCCCTTCTCAGGGCGATGCTAAGGTTGAGTTCAAGGTTGTTCCTGAGAGCGGTTTCGGTGCTGACGGTACTGTTGCCGTATGGGACAATGTGTTGTGTGCTACACCGGATGCTGCCGAGGGTAAGTTCTCTTATAACAATGAGGGTGGTAACCTCACCTTCAATTCTGAGTCTAAATTCCAGAAGTATAAGATTGAGCTCAATCTTATCGAAGGTACATATACCGTGACAGGTATTAGTGACCCTAAGCTTTTCCTCACGGGCAGCAATTACGACTGGGGCGGAACATGGAAGCCTCTCGTTAGAGTAAATGGTTCTGATACCGACTTCTGGACAATGATTTATCTCCATGCCAGCGAACAGTTCAAGTTTGCTCCTCAGGCAGACTGGGGTAATGACTTCGGTGCACAGGCTGAGATTATCGATGAGGCTGGTGCCAATACAAGTGCCGACGGTACAAACATCAAGGTTGGCAATGCCGGTTGGTATCTGTTGCACGTAACTAACGGCAGCAAGCAGGTTGTCAGATTCCTCAAGCCTGAGGTTTATCTCCAGGGTGATGCTATCGGCAACTGGGATCTTAAGCCACAGAACAAGTTCACAGCTCCTGCAGACGAGAATGGAGTATTCGTTTCTCCAGCCTTTGTTAGTGATGCCAATGTCCGCATGTGTGTTGTAATAGAGAAGGGCAACTGGTGGAAGTCTGAGTTCAATGTCTTCGGTGGTAAGATTGTCTTCCGTGGCAACAATGGCGATCAGGCTGCTGTGCCTGTAAAGGCTGGTCAGAAGGCTTATCTTGATTTCAACAAACAGACAGGAGAGTTCAAATAATTTCCTGTACTATTTAATCGTAACGCAAGGGCTGCGCATTTCCGCGCAGCCCTTTTGCGTGTGTATAGTTCTTTCCCGACTGTTAATTTTGTTCATATAATAGGGGTTCGTGCGAAAAAGGGTATAGACGTATATTTAGCCTGTATTATTGGTTTGTTGTCTATCATTGTGCTTTTCAGTTTGTACCAAAAAAAGAGCCAATTTTTTTGCAAAATCACGAAAGCCGTAATTTGAAAGTTTTGAGAAATTACGTAACTTCTTTTATTGCTTACTTGGGAATGACTTCGCTTCATCTTAAAATGAAATAGATGTGTGTGTGTTTTGCTGTCTATCTTTCAAAATCACAGCCATGTTATTCAGAGCCCATTCTATCAGATGATCCATAATAGGAATAAGGGTTTCAGCACGGGGTGTGAGAGAATACTCCACTCTTGGAGGCACTTCGGCATACACTTTGCGGTTCACGTAGCCATCAGCCTCCAACGACTTTAACGTGCT
>URLQ01000216.1 GCA_900548745.1 uncultured Prevotella sp. | reverse complement strand
GCCGGAGTTATTGGTCTGCGACTTGCCTGGCACCGAGCCTACGAGATTGGAGTGTACGCGCATGGTGAAGCACATCATATTTATGGCTTCGACAATGTCCGTAGCCCAATCGCCACCCTCCTTGTCCGTCTCGATCTTGTTGATGACAACGTCGTGCTGCTCCTCACCATTGGGCGAAACATAGAACGTGGAGAAAAGCACCTTACCACTGTTTTCCATACCAGTAAGGAAGTTGATGATGTTGTCCTTCTCCTGGTTGACACGCTCCTGCTGCTTGACACGGTCAGTTATTCCCTCGACTTTGAAGATGTTGTTCCAGAAGGAGTTGGCAATCTCGATGTGGTACTTTATGGGAGCCGAGTTTCGGAGTTTCGCTTCCTTAGCAATGCCTATGAGTTGCTTGATGTTGAACCACTTTCCTTTGAAAAGAGCTGCGTAGTACGGTATTGAGTAATACGTATTGTCGGGTGTAGGAATACGGCTGATGACAGCGAACTTCTTGGTTTTCTTCCCTCTGTTCTGAAGGTCGGTGAATGGCGACTGTGGATTGAGAAGTTCGATGCGCTCGATGTCCTCCGGACTGATCGTATTACGCCAGTTGGCATAGAAGAATATAAGGTATCACACCCGACTTGTCGGCAGGAGCAAAGCGAACATAGCACGCCTGTTTGCGCACGATGCGGACAATGCGACTGGCATCCTCATTGAGGATGATCACGCTGATGCAAAAGCCGAAGTGCTTGAAGTCCTGGCACACTCCAAGAAAGTAGCTCGACAGGTCGTTGTCGGCGGTGAATTCCTCCACTTGTGCCTGTATCTGTGCGGTGGCTTGTTCAGTGTCGTAGATCAAGCCGCTGCCATAGCAGACTTCGGCGTTGAACATCTGGCAAGTGCTCATTGTCTCGTCAGACTCGATGAGGTCAATGATATTGTACGGCATCTGGTTGTTGCCTCCCCACGGAATGTACTTCATCTTGTCGTTGATGATGATTGGTGCGATGTTGTGCTCCTCCTTGAAGACTTCTGAAGTCTTCAAGGTGAAGGCTGCAGAGGCGTGGGCACCAGGGATGGTGACAACGGATGTCGGTGGGATAAATGAAAAATCGCTCATATCTTGCTTTTTTAGGGCAAAGATATGAGCGATGTGTGAGTGGGGAAAAGACAAGGCTAATTCTTAATTCCTTAGGAATTATATGCTTTTATATTAAAAGGCTAATCTTTAATGCGTGAAAATCAATCGTGGTTTATACGAAAAGTTCTATAATAACGTTATTCCATTAAACCATCTGGGTTTAATATATGATTAACTAATAATTTTAGACAAAATGAAAAAGATAATATCACCTATTCTCTCAATCGCTCTTTTTACAACCCTCATTCTTCTATTTCTGATACACTTTCAGAGAGTAGACGCACAATCTATTTATAAATGCGATAATGAGAAACACATCTGTTACAAAAACTCTGATGGGAAAACAATAGTGAAGAGCAAGAAATACACAATAGCGTTTACAGACACTATCACGTCCATCGGTTTTGTAGGTAATAGAAAAGGTAAAATCATCGGTATAGACAACCATGGAAAGGAGTTGTTTGAGGTATATAAGATAGACAATGGTCCAGACTGCGTTAGTGATGGCTTGTTTAGAATTATTGGGAAAAATGGCAAAGTGGGGTTTGCCGACACTTGTGGCGTTATCGTAATACCACCTGTTTTTTCTTATGCCACTCCATTCCTTGATGGAGAAGCCAAGGTAACTTTTGAGGGCAAAGAACAAAAACAAGGAGAGTATCAATATTGGGAAAGCAATCAATGGTTTTTGATAACGAGTCCGAACTTGTTAGATCATAGTATGAACGAGATGGCTACATCTACTAAATTTGACACGCCAACATTGACAACGGAGGAAAAGCACAAAGTCAAGGAACTGGCTGCACAAGCCCCTGATAGCATAAAAACATGTTTCTCCTTTTTGCTTTACAAATGGAATTACGCAATAACACATAATCGTGAAATGCTCTTGAGCTCAAATACATATTCGTATTCAAAGTTACCCGAGTTCCACTATTTGAAATCCATGGGGAAACAGATAATACCGCTTATCATGGAACAACTTATTGAGCCATCAAATTTTCATCTGTTGGTTCTTTATGAAGCTGTGCAAGAAGATAGCAGAAAGATTGTGAAAGACCACACCGGAGGCGAACAGAACAGAGCCATAATGAATGTGAAAAGATGGCTTGGCAGTAAGTAGGGATTCGCATTGAAAACTGTAGATATTTGTCTTAATCCAACAGTTTCATTCGATTTTTATCTTCCAAATGTTTTCAGGTGTCTTCTCTGTTTGCAAAGGGACTTGCTCTATCGAATGTGCCGTTGCTTTCTTTCTCTTTTTGTTTTGTCTTGTTTGTTTTCTGAAACTTTTAAAGAGAAAGTTTCTTCCCATGCCATTGCCAAAAATCACATCCAATGGTTCGCCAGTATCTTTCCATATCCTGACCTTGGCAGCATAGTCAAATGCAAATCTGACAGCCGTGCTGTCATAAGTAAAAACCACTTCATAATACGCTTTTCCAAACTGTTTTCTTATTTTGCGATGATTGTCACCATAGTCGTCCTTTTGGAAAATCCGCATTTCAGATATTTCAGCACCTTTGAAAAACGGAACGTATGCAGGACCAAAGGTATTGGCGACACTCCTTGCGACAGTTATAAGTGCATCCTTTTGGCAGACATCAGCACAACTGCTTGGAGCCAATGGCTGGGCAGATAATGTCGTAACCATCAGAAAAGCGATTGGTAAGAGGAAACGCTTTTTCATAATCACTTATTTGTTATGGCACATTATTCGTACAAACAGCGTTTCATTGTTTCGTAATTGTAAATTTCAATTTCTGGAGTCCTTTTTTGTATACATTGGCCAAGATGAGAAAATACTGCAGTTTCTCGCCTGAGTTCAATTTTTTTGTAATATACTCAAATTCGCTTTCCGGTATTACATCCTTAAACAACGGGCCGCCGTCCTCATTGTACACCATTCTTATATCGTCTGTCAGCGGAGAAATGACGTATGAGCAATACGCCTGATATGGGATGCTATTGAATTTGACCCAGTTGTCATCGCCTTTATCCAGAACATTTTCTACGTATATCCTGCTATGTTCATAAGAAGGCTTTGGCAACCCATTGCCTTTATAGATATTTCCTTCGCCATCTACGATATAGTTGTCTTCTGTCTCGTATTTGTTGTACGGACACAGCTCCTGATACTCAATGTCGCTTTCTGACTTTACACTATTGTCGGTTGGAGTTCCCGTCTCTTTGACGAGTTTGTCTTGAACAATTTTGACGAGCAAATATTTGTGGCTATAGCCGTCAGCGGGCGGATTGGCAAGTGTAGTCATCTTTACCCGCAATTCATACTCATGCCCTTTTACATAAGTGAAACCCTCGATACGATATAGACCAAGATGTTCCCATTCGCCATTTGGATTATCAAACTTTACAAGCATACATTCCTCTGGGGTAGAGTTAAATCCGTAACTTTCACCCGTTTCAGAAGAAACAAATATTGTTATCTCCTTGACGGAATCTTTTTTCTCGTCATCATCGCTGCTGCAACTTGAAATAGCAAAAACTGCAAGTAGCAGGAATAAAAGGTTTAAAGTCTTTTTCATTTTACGTTTAATTGTACTACTTAAAATAAACGGTAACTACTCAGCACCCCCAGGGCATGAGTAGTTACCTTACTGTTGTAC
>URLQ01000215.1 GCA_900548745.1 uncultured Prevotella sp. | reverse complement strand
GAGTTGCTTCAGGGGTTGAGACCGATTAGCATAAGCCCGGTTACCAGTCAGCGACAGAAGACAACGAGATTGCACCGCTGCATATAACGACAATGTTTTTATCCGTCAAGGGATAGGGACTCAGTGGTTATATGCAGCGTTTTGTATATGTACGCCTCACATTGCAAAGCGGCTGTATTCAGAGGTTATGTTGAACATAAACAATGAATGCAATGGAAAAATTAACCAAGTCATTGTCTCTTTTCAAAGAGCGTAACTGTTCTGTCTCTATCGTGTTGGATTCACGTACCCGCAGAAAGAATGCGTGTGAGTTTCCATTATCTATTCGTTTCACGATTGACCGCAAGTTCTTCTATTTTACAGTTGGAAGCTCTTTTACTGGGAAAAAGTTCTCGGACATCTGCAATGCGACGAAATGTAAAAGCGAGAACTACAAACTTCAGAAAGAGTGGAAAGATACTATTGCCCCCAAGTACAAAGAAATCTTGATGAATCTGAACAAAGGCGGCATCCTGACATTTGAGATGGTACGTCAATGTATCATGGGTGAAGAAGTGGTGCTATCCAAAGAGGACATAACCCAATCACAATCCTTTATTAGTATATGGGAGCAAGTCATTCACGAATTGCGTACAGAAGACGGAGGAGCACGTTTCACCACCGCAGAAAGTTATGAGTGTTCTCTCAAATCATTCAGAAAGATTCTTGGAGAAAATGCAATTAAGGGCTTCTGCATCTGTGCAGCAGAACTTCAGAAGTGGAAGGATGGTATGCACAATGGAGTTAAAGACGAAAATGGTGCGATTGTCGGTAAAATCAGCGACACTACGGCCGGTATCTACTTGCGCTGTTGCCGTGCTGTATGGAACAGGTGTGTGCATGAGGGCTACCTCAAAGATGTGCCCTATCCTTTTTCCAACAAAAAAGAGAAAGGGCTTGTGAGCATTCCCAAGAGTGCAAAACGCAAGCAGAGCTTCTTGAACGTAAATCAGATGACGGAACTATACAACCTTTTCGTATCAAAGAAGTATCCAGAACATTGGTCGGAAGAATATGTGCTACGTGCGCATTATTCATTGGGATTATTTCTTGCCCAATATCTTTGCAACGGTTTCAATATGGCTGATGCTGGCCGCTTGACCTATAATAGTTATTATTATCAGACAAATGGCAAAGCTTTCCGCTTCAATCGAAAGAAAACATCCCGACGGAGCGCTGACGGCTCAGAGGTAATAGTCCCTATCATCCCTCCCTTACGATATATCTTGGATGAGATAGCTGCACCTCCGACTCGGGACGGTTTTGTGTTCCCCGATATATTAAAAGGAGCGGAAACGGAAGAGTTACGCCGCAAATACACCATGCAAGAGAACTCAAACGTGAAAGACCGCGTCATTAAGATTTGCCATGAGGCATTGAATTGGGATAAGTCCATCTGTCCGTCCGGCACATGGTGCCGACACTCGTTTGCTACTAATCTGCATAATGCCGGAGTGGATATGGATTATATCTCTGAAAGCATGGGGCATTCAACTTCTGATCATGCCATTACCCAAATCTACATTGAGCATTATCCTCTTGATATACAGATGCAGAACAATTCAAAACTGTTAAACTTGGAGAATTCTTCTGAAAGGGATGCTCTGTTGGCGAAGCTGGCAAGCATGTCCACAGAAGAACTGCTCAAATTATTCAGACAACCTTAATCCGTAATGCTGATGATAAATTTCATAGAAAGGATAAAATCCTATTCCAAAAGGAAGGATGCGGCTGATATGGCTATCCGTGCATGGAAATCAGCTAACGAAGAAGTGTATGCTGACTTTTGTAAGCGCATCGATGCTGTGGCTAAAGGCAATATGTCTGTTCTGATAGATATGTATCAGATGATGCGTGACTGTACACCACCAGAAGCTTTGATTATGTACAATTGGCTTTCTGATTTTGTAAACGGGAAAGGTGTATCAGGTGTCGAAAATCAACAGTGGGCTAGCCAATATACCGAGACCATCGCCAGATGTATCACCAACAAGTGTTTGTGGATAGGCATCAATGTGAAAACAGGCGCGGTAGAACTGCTTACTTCTCCGAAATCAGGGCAGCTGATGGTTCATTCTGAAACACCTATTGAAATATGGAATCGTCTGCCGCAGGAGTTAAGGTCCTACTTGATTGGGCAATTAGATATGTTCATGAGAAACAGCAAAGGATGTTATCTGTTGAGTAAGCTGGAAAGGAAAATGGTTTACCAGTGTCTAACCTATATCTCTCAAATAGTTTTCCTCTCTCATGCGGTGTTCATTGGCGAGTTCATGGCTAATCTCTATGACCGTGTAATGGAAAAGAAAGAGGACTTGGCTTATTGCATGTATTATTTCGTGGTATTTGACCACGGTCTTTCACGTATGGCCAAGTCACTCAACCGCCTGTTGAACTGTGAAGAGGTTGACAATGGCGATATGTTTCTTGTAAAGTCATGCGTTACACTCCTTGTCAATGAAAGTATTGAAATGGGTACAGAGACCAAAGCTGATTGGGAAAACACTGCTGAAAGGTGTAACCCAGAAGTATGGAAGGAGGTGATGTTTGCCTTACGAAAAGTAAAAGGCAGACGTGGAAACAAGAAAGTGATACAGTCATTGGACGATATTCTTTTGGGTGACAAAGAACGTATTAAGCAGGGTATCCTTTTGTTTCTTGAAGAGAATACAGAGGACATAAGTCTTGCCTATCTGTTGAAATCATTGGTAAAGTCCGGCAAGATAAAAGCGTCCACAAGATACATGACTTTCCACCGTGCCATAGAACAGTTCTCTCAACGGCATTATGGGCATGACATTCCGCAGAAGCGATACGGGGAAATCAAGGAACTTACCTTGAACTCGCCTCAAAGAGGAAGCAGTTACACCAAAGCTAAACGAATGATTGACCAATGGACGGACTATTTTATCAATAACGGGTAGTTGGGAAATCCAGCTATCCGTATTTACTTTGCAAACAACTGTTGTAATACGGTCGGTTAAATTAAGGTATAAATAAACCGACCAACACACAGAGTTTCATACACTACCTTTGCTTGCGAAATCGGTTTTACAGAGTTGAGCCGAGGCTTAAAGTATTTAATCACCAAACAAGTAAAGGTATGGAAGAAAAACTCAATCTTAACCAACTACTCCAAAAGCCCATCGCCATGATGACGGGTGAGGAGCTTTGCTTTCTCATCACTAAAAGTGTGGAGAGTACAGAAGCGGCCACTCCCCAAGTGGCATCCAAAGGCAACTACTATGGCATAGAGGGTATCGCCCGTGTATTCGGTTGTAGCGTACCCACCGCCAATCGCATTAAGAAGAGCGGCATCATAGACAAAGCCATCACGCAGATAGGACGAAAAATCGTAGTGGATGCAGACCTTGCATTGGCTTTGGCAAAGGAATCTGGTGGCATCCATATCAAAGAATAGCGGTATGGAAGAGAATTGGAAAAAGAATCTGGCAACAGACAGTTACGGGAATCCGGTTCGTTCCATCAGTAATCTCCGGCTTATTTTCACACTGGATGAGAATCTTAGTCAGATAAGGTACGATACCTTCTGTCAGGACGATGTGTGTTTCTGCCCTTTGTTCCGCAATGTCAATGGTAACAAAATTGATGAAGAATCAAAGATACAGGACTATCTGGAAAAGACATACAGAATACGCCTGACGCAGAACAAGGTATTTGAGATACTGAAGACCACTTCTTCTGAACGGAGTTTCAATCCTGTACAGGAATTCATCACACAAGAGACATGGGACGGACAACCTCGCATAGCCACAACCATCATAGATTATCTTGGAGCCGAGGACAATCCGCTTGTCAGGGAACAGACAAAACTTTGGTTTGTGGCGG
>URLQ01000214.1 GCA_900548745.1 uncultured Prevotella sp. | reverse complement strand
AGGCAGCCAAGCCAATAGCGAAGATGAACAGCGATAAACAGTAAAAGCTCTTTTTCAGCATAAAATCTTGATCTTTGGTTTCGGTTTTTCAATTTTCGGATGCAAATATACAACAAAAGAAATGCAACCCGTTTGCAAAAGCGTTTCTCTGGAAAAAAACATTGACTTTTGCCATGTCTAACAGGGATTATTGGCAAACTAAAGACCTATGAAATAAATTCATATGCTTTTTCTTGCCTGTTTTCCACAAACCGAGTATCTTTACACCATAAACAGACAAAACATTCATGCAATGATACAACAAATCGAATTTTCGCTCACGGCGAGGCATAGAGGATGCCATCTCGTGACACGCGAGATTATGGACAAACTGCCGAGGCTCCCCAAGACGGGACTGCTGAACATCTTCGTGAAGCACACCTCCTGCGCCCTCACCATCAACGAGGACGCTGACCCCGACGTGAGGACGGACATGGACAAGATAATGGACGACATCGTAAAAGAAAACCAACCCTGGTACGACCACACCATGGAGGGTCCCGACGACATGCCCGCACACGCCAAAAGCTCCATCTTCGGCGTGAGCCTGACCATACCCATCACCGACGGCAGACTGAACCTCGGCACATGGCAGGGAATATACCTCTGCGAGTTCAGAAACTACGGAGGCGCAAGAAAACTGGTGGCTACAATATATGAATAAGCCAAAAGCCATGATATGGCACCACCCCATCGCAGCAACAACCACCTCCTGAAGGAACCTGGAGGAAACCAACCTGCTCGACGGGGCATATATGTTCAATGCCGGTAAAGGTAAGGAAAAAAACCAAGCGGCACATTCAAGGAAATTTACAAGATGATTAAAATCAAGAAACGAACCCTACAAACGTTATCATGTCAATAAAAAGCATATTTGCCGTGTTTTTAGCAGAATTAAAATTGTTTTTTTGACATTTTCGTATTATCTTTGCAAACGCACATTATTAAATGTTAGTATGAACAATAAACTATTTAAACCTGATTATATCTTCGAGTCCAGTTGGGAAGTATGCAACAAGGTCGGCGGAATATACGCCGTGCTCTCCACAAGAGCGAACACCCTGCAGAAAGTGATGAACGACAGAATCATCTTCATTGGTCCCGACTGCTGGCACGACAAGGAAAACATCTATTTCAACGAAGACAACACCATCTTTACCGACTGGAGAGAGAAAGCCACCGAAGAAGGGCTGAAAATCAAGACCGGAAGATGGAACGTGCCCGGAGAACCGATAGCCATACTCGTTGACTTCGAACAGTACTACGAGAAGAAAAACGAGATTTACGGAAAACTATGGGAGGACTTCAACGTGGACAGCCTTCATGCCTACGGCGACTACGACGAGGCATCAATGTTCTCATACGCAGCCGCAAAAGTAGTGGAAAGCTTCTACAACCACTACCTCAACAGCAACGACAAGGTAATATACCACGGCAACGAATGGATGACCGGACTGGGACTGCTCTACATAAAGAAGCACCTGCCACAGATAGCCACCATCTTCACCACACACGCCACAAGCATCGGACGAAGCATTGCCGGAAACAACAAACCGCTCTACGACTACCTCTTCGCCTACAACGGCGACCAGATGGCAGCAGAACTAAACATGCAGAGCAAACACTCCATTGAGAAACAGACCGCACACAACGTGGACTGCTTCACAACCGTGAGCCAGATAACAGCAAACGAATGTAAGGAACTGCTCGACAAACCAGTCGACGTAATACTGCCCAACGGCTTCGAAGACGACTTCATACCAAAGGCGGCCGCATTTACGCGAAAAAGAAAAGCAGCAAGAAAGAAAGTGCTCGACGTGGCAAACGCCCTGCTCGGCACCGACCTCGACGACAACACCCTCATCATCTCCACAAGCGGCAGATACGAATTCCGCAACAAAGGCGTAGACGTATACATCGAGGCAATGAACCGGCTGCTCAGAGATAAGGAGCTGAACAAGAAGGTGCTCGCCTTCATCGAAGTGCCGGGATGGTGCGGCGAACCAAGACCGGACCTCCTGGAAAGACTACAGTCGGGAAAGAAATACGACACGCCGCTCGACGTGCCGATGGTAACCCACTGGCTCCACAACATGAGCCACGACAACGTGCTCAGCATGCTCAAGTTCCTCGACATGCAGAACAGGAAAGACGACAACGTGAAACTTATCTTCCTGCCATGCTACCTCGACGGAAACGACGGAATAATAAACATAAGCTACTACGACATCGTGCTCGGCAACGACCTCTGCGTCTACCCCTCCTACTACGAGTCGTGGGGCTACACGCCGCTCGAAGCCGTAGCCTTCAAGGTGCCATGCATAACCACCGACCTTGCTGGATTCGGACTATGGGCAAACAGCGAGAAAGGGGCTTACTGCGAGATTGAAGACGGCGTGAAAGTGGTACACCGCACCGACTACAACTACTCCGAAGTGGCTGACGCCATAAAGGACACCGTGGCGAAATTCTCAAACTTCAACGACAAGCAGATAAAGGCAGCACGCACCAAAGCCTACAACCTGTCGAAGAAAGCACTATGGAGCGAATTCATAAAATACTATTACCAGGCCTACGACGTGGCTCTCAGAAAAGCTGCAGAGAGAAACGGCAGATAATACTCCGCTACTTGCGCACACCCACATACAACAGATACAGCCGAAATGTAATAGGCATATATATATATATTATATAATAGGTATATATTACAATAGGTATAGAATAAATTTATTACAAACTTAATAACAGAAAAAATGAAAATCAAAGCAGATCATGTCAATGCTCCCATGTGGAAAGAAGTGACAGTGAAATCAAAGCTGCCTGAGCAACTAAAATGCTTGGACGAGATGGCCCACAACATGTGGTGGGCATGGAACTACGAGGCACGCGACCTGTGGAGAAGTCTCGACGAAGACCTCTACGAGGAAGTCGGACACAACCCTGTGGCACTACTCGACCAGCTCAGCTACGACCGCAAGGAGGAAATCGTAAAAGACAAGTCTATAATGAAGCGCGTAAAGGACGTATACACCCTCTTCCGCAACTATATGGATGTTGAACTCGACAAAAACCGACCATCAGTAGCATACTTCTGTATGGAGTTCGGCATAAACCAGGTTCTCAAAATCTACTCCGGCGGCCTCGGAATGCTTGCCGGCGACTATATGAAGGAGGCTTCCGACAGCAACGTAAACATGTGCGGAATAGGATTCCTGTACAGATACGGATACTTCAAGCAGTCGCTCAGCATGGACGGACAGCAAATCGCCAACTACGACGCACAGAACTTCAACTCCCTCCCTATCGAACGCCAGCTCGACGAAAACGGACAGCCGCTCGTCATTGACGTGCCTTACATGAACTACAACGTGCACGCATACGTATGGAGAGTCAACGTAGGACGCGTGTCCCTCTATCTGCTCGACACCGACAACGAGCTCAACTCCGAGTTCGACCGACCTATAACACACTCCCTCTACGGCGGCGACTGGGAGAACCGACTGAAGCAGGAAATACTACTCGGCATGGGAGGAATACTGCTCCTCAAGAGACTCGGCATCAAGAAAGACATCTACCACTGCAACGAAGGACACGCAGCACTCTGCAACCTGCAGCGCCTCTGCGACTACGTGAAGGAAGGACTCACCTTCAACCAGGCAATGGAACTCGTAAGAGCATCCTCACTCTACACCGTACACACACCAGTACCTGCCGGACACGACTATTTCGACGAGACTCTCTTCGGAAAATACATGGGCGGATACCCACAGATGCTCGGCATAACATGGGACGAGTTCATCGGAATGGGACGCAACAACCCTGACGACCACAACGAACGCTTCTGCATGTCTGTATTCGCATGCAACACCTGCCAGGAGGTAAACGGAGTAAGCAAGCTGCACGGATGGGTAAGCCAGAAGATGTTCAAC
>URLQ01000213.1 GCA_900548745.1 uncultured Prevotella sp. | reverse complement strand
GAGTACTACAAGACTTACGAGGTGGACTTCGACCGTCACACCTACGACGGACACAACTGGAAATATCTGAACCTGCCTATGGATGAGATAGCAAAGCTCGCCATCGCATCGCTGAAGGACGGCAAGAAGATGTACAGCTCATACGACGTGGGCAAGTTCCTCGACCGCAAGCGCGGCTACTGCGACGTGAAGAACTTCGACTACGGTTCGCTCTTCTCTACCGACTTCCCCATGAACAAGGCTGAGCGCATCGAAACATTCGACAGCGGTTCTACACACGCCATGACTCTTTCTGCCGTAGACCTCGACGCTCAGGGCAATCCTCTGAAGTGGAAGGTTGAGAACAGCTGGGGTCCGTCGTGGGGACAGGGCGGCTGCCTCATCATGACAAACGAATGGTTCAACGAATACATGTTCCGTCTCGTGGTAGACAAGAAGTACGTTTCTGACAAACTGCTGAAGCTCGCCGACCAGAAGCCTGTGATGGTAATGCCGGAGGATCCGCTATTTGGAGTGGACGAATAAAAACGGGACAAAGTTTGTCAACTAAAATAGCATAAATGCGAATGAGATAAAAGTGAGAGAATTCTCATTCGTCTTTGGACAGAACTATACAAAATATCCCCATCCTCATGTGTGTGACATTGAGGATGGGGATATTGTATATGGTAAGTCTGCAACAGACGGAGACTTATCCGTAGATGATGTTTCCGTTCTCGTCGCGGTTTTCGTCGATGAACGACTTGTTGTACTGTGTCATACCACGCAGCGACATACCCATGCTTGAGAATCCACCATCGTGGAAGAGAGTCTGCATTGTGACCTTCTTGGTAAGGTCGGAGAACATGACAACGCAATAGTCTGCACACTCGTCTGCGCTGGCATTGCCAAGAGGCGACATACGGTCGGAGAAATCATACAGTCCGTCGAAACCCTTGATGCCGCTGCCGGCAGTGGTGAAGGTAGGCGACTGAGAGATGGTGTTGATACGTACGTGCTTTTCGCGTCCGTAGATATAACCGAAGCTGCGGGCGATGGATTCGAGCAGTGACTTAGCGTCTGCCATATCGTTGTAGCCGAAGAACGTGCGGTGTGAAGCCACATATGTGAGAGCCAAAACGGAAGCTCCTTCACTCAGGGCATCGAGCTTCTTGGCAGCCTGCAGCATCTTGTGGAACGAGATTGCCGAGATGTCGAGAGTCTTGTTCAGGAAAGAATAGTCAAGATCATCGTAAGTACGCTTCTTTCTCATGTTGACGCTCATTGCGCAAGAGTGAAGCACGAAGTCAATCTTTCCGCCCAGAGCCTCCTGAGCCTTCTCAAAAAGGTTTGTGAGATCCTCCACTGATGTGGCATCAGCAGGGATGATGGTGGCGTTGGTCTTCTTTGCCAACTCGTCGATTGTTCCCATTCGGCAAGCAACCGCAGTGTTTGTCAATACAATCTGTGCGCCTTCTTCTACGGCACGTTCTGCAACTTTCCACGCAATCGATGCGTCATTCAATGCGCCGAAGATAATACCGCGCTTTCCTTTTAGTAAATTAAAAGACATAATTTTCTTATTGTTATATGTTTTGATTTTCTGTTTTAGTTGATTATTTTGTAATCCCTTTTTATATTGAAAAGTGATTGCCCTGTTGCAATCTTATTTCGAAAAGTGGTGCAAAGGTATAATTTTTTGCACATATACAAATAATTTTGTGCAAAAAAAACAATGCTTTATGGAATAATTATAACATTCTTTGTCTTATTTCTGCACAAATCAAAGGTAGTGTGCAGAAATAAAGTCTAAGGATTTTCATTCTGTTTAGGGTTAAGAATCCTTTCTGCATCCATCAGGATTCTCTTGAAAGGAGTGGATTCCTGATAACCCATATTCTTCTTCAGCATCTGTGGAATATCCTGTATGCTGTTGGTATAGCATGAGAGTTCGTTGCGACGCTGTGTGTCGTGTACGGCCTGGCGGCGTATCTCGTCTTCGCGCTCTTGGACAAGTCTGCTGCATACCCGGTTTACTATAGGTAATATGATTTTGTTGAATAGGTGATGCCCCTGGATATACATATAAGTCGTATCCGGAGTGACCCCTAAATCAATTAGTTCCTTTTTCAGCTTAAGGTATGAATCCTTTGCTTCAGGATGGCGATGTTGCAGGGTGTTTATCTTGTTGCGCACTTTCCGTCGGAGGTTTTCGATTGACAGCAAAGGGTTGTGTATTGAGAAACTGCCGAGTTCGGCAATATGGTTTAAGTCTGTTATCGTGAACTCGCCGTATATACTGCGGCGGTAGTGCCATATAGACCATACGAAGAGAGGAAAGATAGCTTGGCTGAACTGTTTCATATATTCTTCGAAATCGAAGATTCTGTGGTCGTTCAGAGTAACCATAACGCAGACGTTATGCAGGGATGGGGCATAGCACTGATAGCTTTCTATGGCATAGGCATAGGTATGGAGCACGTATGGATTGGAGATAATCGTTCGTGAAGTAGGAGTGACACCTTGTATAAGATAGTCGTAGTCGGCATCTACACAGGCTATCATGCTGTTTCCTGTATTTTGCGAAAGAAGATTCATGAGCACGGATTTCTTTCCGCGCTCAAGCGTCTTGTGCGACGGAAGCATAACCTCAAAATATCGGGATTCGTTTTCGAAGCGGCTAAGTACGGTACGCCAGAAAAGTACATCATCGTAGCTTTCCACGTATGCAACGATGCGCTGGCGTGCAGACTTGGAGTTAAGCCTGTTCATTGCCTCTATATATTGTGAGGAGAGGTTCTGTGTAAGACGCTTATTCATGGTGTCGTATTGTTTTTAGTTTAATGTGATGTCGCTGACTTCCGACACGTTGTCCATCCATCCGTTCATTATTACTGCAGGAGCGTGGGTGGAGAGGATTATCTGTACGTTCGGGTTGAGGTCGAGAATAAGGTCAATGAGTCGCTGTTGCCAATCAACATGAAGACTGACTTCCGGTTCGTCCATAAACAGCACGTATGGCTTCTGGTCCTCAATGAGTACGGTGAGCAGTATTACGAGCATCTGTTTTTCACCGCTCGATAACTGGTAGGGTTGTAGCACCTCGCCCATTTGGTTAAGCTGTATCTCGTTGGCTGAACGTACGATGGTTTTCCCTGTGTCTGCAAACAGGTCGTCAACGATGTCCTGGAATTTCTTTTTGGGTTCAGATAGTGCCTGTGCCTTCTCTGCGGCATCGGGCTCTCCGCTTTGCAGTGCTGCAATTATGCGATTGCCTACATTTACCTGATAGTCGAGATATTTGCGCTGCAGGGTGTACAGTTGCCAGTCGAGTTCTGTAGCAAGGCTGATACCGACTTTGTTGAGCAGTTCCTGATTCACTACAGGGTTGTCGAACGACCTGATGATGTCAAACCTTATCCATTTTGCATCTTCCGGTACTACGCTTAATCTAACGCCTTTCAACAGGTGGCTCGGAAACTCTCCACCAGCGGCGAGACCTTTCACAACCTTGTTGATGATGGTGCTCTTGCCGACACCATTCACACCGCTCAGGATGTTTACTCTTCTGTCGAGGTTCCAAAGCACATGTTTTCTGCCGCTCCACAAGGAGTCTATCTCTATCTGCTTAATATAGTCTGCGTATTTCTGCATAGTGATATGATTTAAATAATATAACTACTGCGAAGATACAAACTGTTTTTTACAACTGCAATTTTTTTAACTTATGATTTAATGTGTTGAAGACTTTTAGAAAAGAAATGTGGACTTGCATGGCATAAAAACCAATGCAAGTCCACATTCTTTATAAGAAACTTTTAGTGTTTACATCAAACTTGTCTTTCCGTCGAGAGTATCGTGGTTGTTCTTGAGGTCTGTCCAGTCAACCTCCTTCTTAGTGTCGATACCATTGATGTATTTCTCGATGTTTGTATATCCGTCACCATTGCAGTCGAGATTTGCATCGCTTGGATCGTTGGGGTTCAGACCATTTGCAATCTCCCATTCGTCTGGCATTCCATCACCGT
>URLQ01000212.1 GCA_900548745.1 uncultured Prevotella sp. | reverse complement strand
ATTTGTTTTAGTAGATTAGTTTTTAAGTAGTTTGTTTTTGAAAATCGGTTGTCGGGAGACATCCGATTTTTTTTGCTTTGAAAAGCACTGAAAATCAATGTGGTGGCTGGCACATATTGGTATGTTGCCAGCCTTTTTATATGTATTTTCTATATGTATTATGTATGGGCTTTTTATCATTTACATCATGAGAAATGCCATCCTGCATCCTCTATCAGCTCAATACAAGTCACTTGCAGAGCTTGACATGTTTGTTCGCACATCCCCTAACGCTATAGACAACTATGCAAGACGATGCGATGTGCTGAGAAGGTTTAGACAAAAGTAATGGCTGTTCTCAATCATACAACTTTCCCACTTGCAGTTTGCGCTGCTTCTGCGGATGATACTTCTCGTTGATGACGCTGCGTGAGGGTTTGTAGTAGCGAGTGTGGACTCCAAGCAGGTCGAATATCATCTGCGGCAGATTATCGGTCATGAAAGGACGGTTTACGGACTTCCTTATCCTCTCCACCTCTTGTGGATGTCTTGCTGCATATAGAGGTGAGACGTATATCAGGAAAGGAATGTCGAGCTGATAGCGCATCGCACGGGTGTCGTCAGTCTTCAGGTCGGTGCGTCCCTGTTGCAGACGGTAGTTATATACCTCCTCGCCATGGTCGGAGAAATACATCACAATGGCATTGCGGTTGGAAAACATACTTATTATGCTATCCACCACAAAGTCATTGTATAGCGTAGCGTTCAGATAGTCAGCCACTACGCCGCGCTGCTCCTTGCTGAGTGGCAGACGGTTCTTTATGTCGCATGGCTTGAACTTGGCGAATTCAGCAGGATGACGCTCGCCATAGGCAGCATGCTGTCCATAGAGATGGAAGATGATGAAGTTGCGGCGGACAGCTTCAATGTTGTTGCGGTTCTTGCAGTATTCGTCAATCAGTTGCATGTCGTAGTCGAAAGTGCGTGTGTTGTGGTGGTCGAAGATATACGGACCGATGCCTGGAGCATTGAAGAATCCCATGGAAGCATTGAACTCCTTGTCCATCTCCATGCCGGCATACTGGTTGCTATAGAACACAACGTTGTATCCGCAACGGCGCAAGATGAAAGGAAACAGCGGTGCATCGCACCAACTGCTGCTGTCGCCTACAGCCACAGGCGACAGAAACTGTTTGAAGTTCTGCGTAGTGCCGTTGTCAGATGCCACCACATCATTGAATACAAACAGACCGCCTTGGTTGGCACGAGCCTTTAGTCTTGGGTTGGTGTCGTAAGTGCCGTCGTAGAGATTACTCATGTGTCGGTTGAACGATTCCCCCACAATCAACACAAAGTCAGCCTCCTTTTCGCTGCATGTCACCTTCTCCTTATATTCTTGTAGAGAGCAGGCGCAACGAGAGAACTCGTCGCGAAATCCCATATATGTAAGTGTAGACTGCCATATATTCCACATCGCATTCCTTTTTATAGGCGATTTGAATCTTGCCACGCGGTCATAGTTGGCTTCTACATCAGGACCGAAAAAGACAGTCTGACCTATCATTACTATACACAATACGGTAAAGGCAACTGCCGGAATACGTTGTGACGGGAATATTCGCCAGCGCATGGCACGGCGTCCCAACCATATCTCTGCTGCAAAAAGCAGAATATATACAGACAAGATGCCCAGGGTAGGGAGGGAGAGGATGTAAGAAGAGATGAACTCAGAACTTTCCCGTCCGTTTGTCTCACATAGGAACTGCCATGAATAAGCGTCCCAATGTCGGTTGAACATTATCAGCATAAACACGTTGCTTATGCTGTATGCGGCAACTACAGACTGCAGTATGGTGTGAATGGTACGTTCAGTCTTTGGTCCCGTTAGTGATACTAAGGTACACAAAGCCCATGAGAAGACACCATAGTATAGTATATTAAATAATGTGGCAACCGGTGCGTCCCACCACGTGTGGGTGTTTAGCATAAACATCTCAGGCATCATCAACAACACCACGTATGTAGCGCACACCACCGGATTAATCTTTTTTGAAGTATTGGTCATAATCTTTTTTAAGTTGACGGGTGACGAACAGACAAGTTGACGATGGGTTTTGCTCGGGAGCAGGCAAATTGTCAGTTCGTTTCCTCGTCTGCAAAAGTAACATATTTGTCAGTCAACAGCAAAGAAAATGCTTATTTGTTTTGTAAATGGCATATCGGGCGATGCTTCTCCATGCGAAAAAAATGTAGAACTAATGATTTACTCTGGTTTTATGCTTCTTTGTGTTGTCGGTTTTTGTGTAAATCAGAACGTTCAGAAAAATCCTTCACAGTAATTATCAATAGAACTGATATATTATCTGTGAAGGATTCATTATTAACAAACTACTTGATGACCTGTTTCATGGTCTTTACAGTACCGTCGGCAAGTTTCATCTTAGCGATGAAAATTCCATTGTGTGGCGACTGTACCTTGCGACCACTCATGTCAATATATTCAATATCCACTACATCCTTGTCCGTGTTGCGTATGCTGTTGATGCCAGTAGTGATGTTTCCTTCAGCATCGATGCTGACAAGCGGTGAGAAATATTTAGTGCCGTTGTCCAGCAGGAAGCTCTGTACGCCAGCCTTCTTCGCCTCCTTGTTGTAGAAATAGATAGTACGCTGGTTGCTTACTGCACAGATGTCGTATTGGTCGTTGTAAGAATACGGAACGTCTGTATATTCCTTATCCAGCTTTACATATTCAGCAGGAGTAAAGGTATATATTTCGTCGTCGAAATAGATGTTATAGTAAAGCTTCTCCGGATCAAGAGTTTCCTCCTTGTCTGTCGTCATTCCAAGGTCAAAACGCATCATTCCGTACATCGTATTCTCGTCATAAGGTGTGAAGAACAGATTCTGAGGAGCTGATGGAGCACCTACAATAATCTTGTAAACCTTGAACTTTGGCGTGTCATAAACATACAACGGGTTCTCTGCGTTTACTCCGGTATTGACGGCCATCACCTTTTCGCCGGTCATGCTGTTGTCCTCTTCGTTAAGGTCGAGTACAATCTCCTTGGCAAAAATGTATTTTGTATAGTCGTAATAGTCACCGTGAACCAATTCCTTGTCCATTGCCGTAAAGAAGCTATGGTATGTTCCCGTCTCGTCGAATCCGAAATACTGCTTCGTAGGGAATGTGATTTTTTCCCGTCAGCGCTCTTCTTTCCTTTTATCCATGAGTCAGGAAGCGTAGGCGACAGACCGCCGATAAGCACGTCATCCCCCTCGAAAGCAACCTTTACCTTTCTTGTATCAGTAGCACCGGTATAGTCGGTGAAGAGCATCTGGTAGTCAACTGCTGTGCTTTCGTCTGCCGGTTTATATATAGGAGCGTTCACCTTATAATATACTGTGTTCTTGTCACCATAGCCATACCATACGCCATTCTCGTCGCCAAGCCCCAGGAAATATCCGTCAACCATGAAGAGAGAGTCGTTGCGGTGTACAAACTTCACATCCTGATTCTCGGCAGGCACATAGGTAGTGGTACCGTGGTCGGTGTCCTGAAGCTTCATGTTCCAGAGGTAGCCATACTTCGTGTATGTTTCACCATCTTCATTCTTAGACTCTTTCATTTGCATAAGCTGGGGCATGTGGAATACAACGGTGTCACCTTCAACGGTGTTTCCTTTTATCCATGCGTCCAGACTGAGTGTCGTCAAAGGGCTTTTGATGTATACCTCGCCATTATTTCCAAACACGGCGTCAGTTCCTGTTGCATCAACATCGCGCTGATACAGCTGGCTGTAGTATACATAATAAGAATCATGAGCATAGGTGTAAAGATTCTTTTCAAGTGTTCCCTCTGGCTGATCTTTAATAATGTTGGTAGGTAGATCTGTGCCATCAACTGTTCTTTGTGCCATTGCAGGTACTGCAAACATTGCTGCAATGATAACTGAAGTAAATTTTTCCATATGCTAAGTGTATTAGTTATTATGTCGCGTAACTACTCAGCACCCCCAGGGCATGAGTAGTTACCTTACTGTTGTACGACAGC
>URLQ01000211.1 GCA_900548745.1 uncultured Prevotella sp. | reverse complement strand
AGGGGAGAGACAACCTGCTTGGAGCGTTCCAGTTCCAGTTGTTCCAATTATTCCAAATGCCATTTCACATGCGAACTCTCTTCTTATATACTATATAACTAATTGATTATTAAATATATATAAATATATATATATAATAAAGGAAGAAAATGAGAACTGAAAAAATTAATTGGAACAACTGGAACTGGAACGCATACACTTCTCTAAAAGGCTCATTATCAATAAGTTGTACAAAACAGGCGAGGACAATAAGAAGTAAAAATGCCGTTTCGAAGATGTAAATCCACAATTGTAGACCAAAAAAGCTGTACTTGTTCTCTCTCAAATCTCAAAATTCTTGTAAAAGTCCATCATTCCCATTTTTTCTCCTTATCCTTGGCAAACACGCAAATGAAGCGGAATTCATGCTTCCCGACCTCATATGGAAGGAATCAAGCGGAATGCTTGCAAATATCGTGGCAAAAAGCAGTGCCAGAAAAGCACAAATTGTCTAAAAAGTATTTTTTGTCCCGATAGCCAGAAGCACTGTATGTTTCGTCCAAGTCACTCTCAAAGGCATCACGTTTTCGAAGTACCAACTATTACAAAGTTCTTGTCAAGCGCATCGTTCCAATGTAGTAAGCATATTTAAATGCATCTTGCAGTTCAATTTTTAACATTTTGAACGCGGAATATTGCGCATGAAAATACTTGCTGTGGATGAACTGTTGTAAGGAGAACATATAAAAAATTGCTTGAAACTCAACAACTTTTAGTATATATAAAATATGAGTAAGTACAAATAATACTGCTTTTAAGGCATCAGAATATGACTTTTGAGCAAAAAAGATACAACTTATATAATGCAAAACATAGATTAAACGTTTCTATCTACCTTGTTTTTGATTTTTAACCCCTTGTTTACGGATTTCATCTTGCGTGTTTACGATTCTATCCACGTGATTTTCTCAAATGAATCAGGCAACTTCCAGTTTTTACATGAATGCTTTTTTGATTTTGTGGCTGTGTGTGTTGACTTGTTGCCATAGTCGTTGGATGTTGGTTTGCTGATGAATAAAGTCCGTAACCTATATTATAAACATAACCACCATTATGTAAAATAGAATAAAGTAAACGAATAGACGGACAGACAAGCGAACAAGGATGTTCCCCTATTAAATAGTGTTATTAGCGTGATATTAATAGTATAATTTGGAAAAAATAAGTAACTTTGCAAATAAAATCCTTTAAGAAGAAAATATAATGAAACCGGTTGTTAAAGAAGAAAGCATAATAAAGGCTGCCAACGAAGGCATGGACGAATTCATAAACCTTGTCGCTGACGTCCTGTTGGAAAGTGTCGGCGGCAGTCTTGACGCCACAACAATGCAGCAGCTGAATGCCGACCAGCTTACGGTAATCGCTTATATATGGATGAGAAATGAGGTCATGGACGGCGGATTCGTACAGCTTATACATAATGGTTTCGGTGGTTTCATCTTTGAGAATCCTTTCGCAAGAATCATCAAGTCCTGGGGTCTAAAGGAGCTGGGCAGACTTATCTATGACGTAAAGAAACTGTATCACGAGCATGGAGTCTCCATCCAGGCAGACTGTACGGATGAAGAGTTTATGGAGCTCTTCGAGAAATATCCAGCCTTTGACGACTACGACGACACTTTCGTTGAAAACGAGGAGGAATGGACCTGCGGAATGGCATACTATATTGATGAGCATCTCCAAGACTTCATCACGATAGAGAAATAGAGAGACTTGCCTGCAAGACAGATTAAAGAGTTTTGACGAATTATGAATAAAGAACAAGAACTTCTCAGGAAAAAGAGTCCTGTCAACATACGAAACAAAAAAGCATCTTTCGAATACTTCTTTGTTGACACTTTCACAGCTGGCATCGTGCTGACCGGCACGGAGATTAAGTCGATACGCATGGGAAAAGCCTCGCTCGTGGACACATTCTGCTATATCAACAACGGTGAGATATGGGTCAAGGGAATGAACATTTCTCCCTATTTCTATGGCTCATACAACAACCACGAGAGCAAACACGACAGAAAGCTGCTTCTAAACAAGCGAGAGATAAAGAACCTGCAGGAAGCCACCAAGCAGGTGGGATTTACGATAGTCCCTACCCTGCTCTTCATCGACGACCACGGCCGTGCGAAACTTGACATTGCGCTGTGTCGAGGCAAGAAGGAATTTGACAAGAGACAGACGCTGAAGGAGAAGGAAGACCGTAGGGAAATGGACAGAGTAAGAAAAAGATTCTAAGCTACTTATAAGGAATGGCTAAAGTAAAGAACATAATGTTTGACCTGGGTGGAGTAATCATGACCATCGACCAGCCGAGTGCCGTAAGACGCTTTAAGGAGATTGGTCTGAAGGATGCCGAAAAGAGACTCGACCCATATACTCAGAGCGGTATATTCGGAGACCTGGAAGAGGGAAAGATTTCAGCGTCAGACTTTATCCGTGAGCTGGGTCTGCTGGTGGGCAGGGAGCTTACATTTGAGGAGTGTAAATATGCATGGCGCGGATATACAAAGGAGGTACCGATAAGAAACATCAGGGTTCTCGACCGCCTCAAGGCTGACGGCTACAGGCTGATCCTGCTTTCAAACACCAATCCCTTCATGATGGATTGGGGAATGAGCAAGGACTTCTCTGGCGACGGACGAAGCATCGACAGCTTCTTCCATTCGATGTATATGAGCTACAAGCTTGGAATGATGAAGCCGGACGAGAGGATTTTCAGGACTATCATCGAAAAGGAACATATCCTGCCCGAGGAAACGCTCTTCGTGGACGACGGTCCCAGGAATGTAAGCATGGGGGAAATCCTTGGATTCAGAACGCTATGCCCCAAGAACGGCGAGGACTGGACGGAGAAGATATACCAGACCCTAAGGGAGCTTGACGGAAAGGAATAAAAGAGTAGAGACTAAAAATATTATAACATACGATGTTTAAGAAAAAAAGAAGATGGCACTGCCTCTCAGGACAGGAGCCGACGGATTTGGACAAGAAGGTGATGTATTGGGAGAACAAAGGTAAGCTCGTGCCTACCAGAGATCTGATCAAGACACCGGAACAGATAGAAGGTATACGCCAGAGCGGTATCATCAACACCGGCGTGCTGGACGAGGTCGGCAAGAGGATTCATGCAGGAATGAATACTCTCGAAATCGACAAGATATGCTATGACTACTGCATGGAGCATGGCGCCACACCGGCATGCCTCAACTACGAGGGCTTTCCGAAGAGCGTCTGCACGAGCATTAACGAGGTGGTCTGCCACGGAATACCAAAGGAAGAGGATGTGCTTGAGGAAGGCGACATCGTGAACGTTGACTTTACAACAATCTACAACGGATATTTTGCCGACGCATCGAGAATGTTCATCATCGGAAAGACCACTCCAGAGAAGGAGCAGCTGGTGCGCGTGGCAAAGGAGTGTCTGGAGATAGGCGCCGAGGCGGCAAAGCCTTATTGCTTTGTGGGAGACATAGGCCATGCCATACAGAAGCATGCCGATAAATACCACTATGGCGTGGTGAGAGACCTTTGCGGACATGGCGTAGGACTGAAGTTCCACGAGGAGCCTGAGGTTCTGCATTTCGGACACAGAGGAACGGGAATGCTCATCGTGCCTGGAATGGTGTTCACCATTGAGCCTATGATAAACATGGGCACATACGAGGTCTTCATAGATGCCGACGACAAATACGGCTGGGAGGTGATAACCGGCGACGAGCTGCCGAGTGCACAATGGGAGCATACCTTCCTGATGACTGAGCACGGAGTGGAAATCCTCACTAAATAACAACTGGGAGAATAAAGATGGAACAAAAGGATATATATATATTAGGTATAGAGAGCAGTTGCGACGACACATCTGCTGCGGTACTGAGGAATGGAGTCCTGCTGAGCAACGTTACGGCTTCGCAGGACGTACACATGGCATATGGCGGCGTTGTTCCGGAACTTGCATCACGAGCACACCAGCAGAATGTGGTGCCGGTGGTTGACCAGGCGATAAAGCGTGCCGGCATCACCAAGGATATGCTGTCGGCAGT
>URLQ01000210.1 GCA_900548745.1 uncultured Prevotella sp. | reverse complement strand
CGCTGTATATATTTTCCGATTGGCACATCGTGCCAATGCTTAAAATTCAGATAAGTCCGTAGAGAGCTTGCTCTCTTTAGGACTTTATATGAATTTTAAGCAAGCCGTAGGCTCGGAAAATATATACGGTGTTTTTAATGTTTTTGTATTAGTGTTAGACAGAATCCCTGTTTACATCACTCCCAATATCGGATGAGCCGAAAAAACAGATAAGCCTGCAAGCAGAATCCCAAAGAGACAAAGGATTCGCCTGCAGGCTTATACTGTTTATTAGTTGACGAGTTAACAAGTTGACGAGTAGACGAGGAAATTAGTTTACTTGTTTATGAGGTTATGAGTTGACAAGTTGACAAGTTAACGAGTAGACGAGGAAATTAGTTTACTTGTTTATGAGGTTATGAGTTGACGAGTTAACAAGTTGACGAGGAAATTAGTTTATCTGGATAGTCGCTGTTCGCAACCTTAAACAAAAAATGCAAATATCCTTGTCAACTTGTCTACTCGTCAACTCGTCTACTTGTCAACTATTTCAATGAGAACTTGCTTGAATGGAGCATCTCCTTCGGATCGAGAGCCTTATCAAGATCCTCCTTGCTCATCAAGCCCTGCTCGATGACGATGTCATAGACCGAACGTCCCGTAGCGTGAGCCTCCTTGGCAACCTTAGAGCTCTTCTTGTATCCGATGATCGGGTTGAGGGCTGTAACGATACCGATGCTGTTCTTTACCATCTCATAGCAGCGCTCCTTGTTTACGGTAATGCCGAGCACACACTCCTCCGTGAGTGTCTCGATGACGTTCTTCAGCCATGTAAGGCTCTCGAACAAGCTTGCCGTGATAATTGGCTCCATCACGTTCAGCTCCAGCTGTCCTGCCTCTGCAGCGAAGCATACTGTAGTGTCGTTACCGATAACCTTGAAGCATACCTGGTTTGTCACTTCCGGAATGACAGGGTTTACCTTACCCGGCATGATTGAAGAACCAGGAGCCTTAGGTGGAAGGTTTATCTCGTTGAGACCGCAGCGTGGACCGGAAGCCATCAGACGCAAGTCATTACATATCTTGGAAAGCTTGATTGCCAGACGCTTCAGGGCTGAAGAGTAGCTTACGTAAGCACCTGTGTCAGGTGTAGCCTCCACCAAGTCGCTTGCCGAAACGAAGTTCTCGCCGGTGAGCTTGCTCAGGTTGGCTGCGCAAAGCTTGGCAAAGCCTGGAACGGCATTCAGACCGGTACCGATAGCCGTACCGCCCATGTTTATCTCGTGCAGGAGCTTCACGTTGCGCTCCAGGTTGAGTATTTCCTCTTCAAGGTTGTTGGCGTATGCGTTGAACTCCTGTCCGATAGTCATAGGCACAGCGTCCTGCAGCTGTGTTCGACCCATCTTGATAGTGTCGTTGTATTCTTCTGCCTTGTAACGGAATGCGCTGATAAGTCCTGTCAATGCGCCCACCAAGTGGATGTTCATGCGTATCAGCGCCAGGCGGATAGATGTAGGATAAGCATCGTTTGTGCTCTGTCCGCAGTTGGCATGGTCGTTAGGAGAGCAATACTGGTATTCGCCTTTCTCGTGACCCATGATTTCGAGTGCACGGTTGGCGATGACCTCGTTGATGTTCATGTTTACGGAAGTGCCGGCACCGCCCTGTATCATGTCGATAGGGAAGTTCTCGTGCCATTTTCCGTCGATAATCTCGCGGCAAGCCTGTGACATTGCACCTGAAATCTCGTCGTTGATAACACCGAGCGAGTGGTTTGTCTGTGCGGCAGCTAACTTCACGTAAGCGTTGGCGATGATGAAGTCCGGATAGTCGCGCATCGTCTTGCGTGAGATATGATAGTTGTTGATACCGCGCTGAGTCTGCACGCCGTAAAGGGCGTCAGCAGGAACCTGAAGTTCACCCAAGAGGTCAGCTTCTACTCTGAATTTCTTGTCGTTTGCCATAATAGTATTATATTTAAGATGTTGATAATCGTTGTCGTTTTGGGCGGAACAATGTGTCCTGTTCCGTTTCCGCTGCAAAGGTATTGCATTTCCCGCATACGGGGTTTATAAAAAAGGAACGATTATTTGTAAAAAACAAACCTGGCGTCTTTCCATGCGTATGTTAATATCCCCACTTTGTATCCAGCTTCACCTCCTCGGTATTGATGACACTCTTTGTGAGCAAGGCCCGGTTGCCGGAAAGGATTTTTATTTTCCGATAATCGGCAGGATAATATACCTTGCCGTTCTTTATCAGTATACCCAACCTGTTGGGAGCTATCTCAAAGATGGCAAACCCACCTATGAAATCATGGATTTTCCTGTATACCGGCTGCAGGATAATGTCATCCCCCACACGGAGTCCCCATCGTCCTGATTTCTCAAAGGGTTTCACATCCTGCAGATACTCATAGCGCTGCTTGCTGCTAAGCTCTGCCTTTTTCTTGTCATACTGCGCCACAAATACCATGTCATTGTTGGATACGACCACACCCTTTGTCTTTTTGGCAGAAGGCGGAATGGTTCCCTTTCCGGCTCTCAGCCCGGCATACATCGATGACCAGTTACGCTCCCTGTCAGGCAAGCCAAACTTACGGTAGTTTCCCACATTGTCTATAATCATGCATACCTTATCCTTCTGCTTGCGGTTGATACGCAATCCGCGCCCCACCATCTGCAGATACTTGGCAAGCGACAGTGTGGGACGAGCCATCTGGATGTACTCCACATCCGGACAGTCGAAGCCTTCATCAAAGAGGTTCACGTTCACCATGCAGTCCAGGTCACCCTTTCTGAATGCCTCCACCATCCGCTGACGGGTCTTGGCTGGAGTCTTACTGTCCAGTGCCACAGCCCTGATACCCATCGCCTTGTAATAAGAGGCTATCATCTGGGCATGGTCGATGTCAATGGCATATACGATACCCTTCTTTCCGTCGGCATGCTTCACTACGCTCTCATGCAGCCGCTTGATGGATTGAGGCACATTCAGTTTCTCATCCATCTCCTTGATGGAATAGTCACCATCGCTGCCTCGCCCTTTCAATGAGTTGATGGTCAGCTGGTCTTGCGAGAACTGTCCGATTACCACATAGTCATAGGGTGCCAGATAGCCACTCCTGATAAAATTCCTGGTGGAAGGAGATGTTATAAGACGCTCAAACAGCATGCCGAACGATTCCCTCTTCATGCGACAAGGCGTTGCCGTCATTCCCAGCTTCAACGCATCCTTGTTGCGGTCAAACAGGTCTTTGTAAGAGCGTGCTAAGGCATGATGGGCTTCATCCACCACGATCATCCCCGGTATGCATTCCGCCTGTTTCAATTCCCCGAGATGTCTGCCGAGCCATTGGATAGAGAGCACGCGGATTCTTACTTTGGCTTTCAGAACCGTTTCTTTCTCCCCATAGTCCAGGCAGAATCTGTCCAGCGTCTGCTGCATCTGCTCCACCAATTCACGGCGGTGCGCAACAATCCACACCTCGCCTTTCTCGTAGTTGTCAAGAAACCATTTCACCACCGATGCCATCACATAGGTCTTTCCCGTACCCGTAGGCATCTGTACGATGACCGAGTTACCTTCTTCAAATTCTTTTTTCTTGCGGTAACGGGTTATCTCCTTCTTGCTCAGCTGCTTGATAATCTCCTCCAGCATCTTCTGCTGATAATCATATAGTTTGATTTTCTTCATTGCGTGTTTTCAATTTGCACTACAAAATCCCTCAAGTATTTGGGGTCCCATTGCACCAAATCATCCCCACGGATAATTCCTTTCTCCCCACGGATGAAAGCACTCCCACGGATAATTAATCTTCCCCACGGATGATTATTTTTCTCCCACGGATGATAATTTTTGTCTCCCACGGATAATAATCTCCCACAGATTCCACAGATTTGCACAGATTTATTCCTGCGGATCATAGCCTTTTCAAGAGGCAAGCAAACTTGTCCTCCATATCATAGTCCTTTGAAGAGGCGGACAAACCTGTCCTCCCCACTTTAGAGGGCACTGAAAAAGTAAAATCAACTTTCAGATTGAAAGTTAATGACGAATAAATCGTAGTTCTATCCTTCTTTTTCTTTCAAATACAGCCTTATTAAGGCGATTTATAGAAAGAGAAGTTATAAATCGTAACA
>URLQ01000209.1 GCA_900548745.1 uncultured Prevotella sp. | reverse complement strand
TCTGTTCCTCAATCCATTTGTCAACACCGAATATCGGAGGTTTACCAGTGATTCGTGGCGGCTCAAAATCTATCTTGTGATTGCGGAAAGGTTGAGCCACTCTACCGACACGGTCTATATTCTTTGTCATCTGCTCCAGTTCCTGCTCCTTTTCTTGAAGCTTACATGACTTGTCTTCAAGTTTTGACTGGCATTCGGAAATCTGTTTTTGTATCCTAGTCTTTTGAATTTCATATTCCTGAAGAGCGATTTTGCCGGAAGCCAGAGACTTCTCAATTTCTTCAAGTTGTGATTGAGAACTGGATATCTGAGACTCCAACTTTCTCATCATTGTCTGCAATCCCTTAACAGCCTTCTCCGCTTGTTTTGCCTCTTTTGTCAACTTTCGGATATAATCACGTTTATTCAAATGCATTACATTACGACCTTCAATACTATCACCACGTTCCAGACCGTATTTACTTCCAACCTCTTCATACAAAGAAGTATGCATATCCTTTAATATTTTTCCATATTCATACCTGTCTTTCCCAAATTTAGCAGACCACATGACACATTCGCGTCCACTTTTTGGGCGTATACCCACTGGCACAATCAAAGCATGAATATGAGGTGAAGTTTCATCCAGATGAACCTGAAATCCGATAATATTCTCCCTACCATAGCGACGAGAACACCAATCATAAACGTCCTTTGCCCAAAGCTCAACTTCTTCACATCTACGTAAATGACTATTGTCGGCATTCTTTTCCAGGTTCACAATCTGGCTGCCGAAAGCCATCTGAAGTGTACGATCATGGTTACCGCCAAATAAGAATCGAGCACAACAATTCGGCTGAATCTTACTGTCAGGCTTAAATGGCTTCCATCCAAGTTCAGAAAGTCTTTCCTGTAATCTGACATCAAGAGACTTCGGATGATATCCCAACGGATATATTTTTCCATCAGGACCTATTTCAAAATTCAACTTCATTCTAGTCTTGTCATAATGGTTAGTAGGATCCTCATTTTTCCTATCTATTTTTGTTTCATTCCAACGTCTTTCGTTTTCATTAGCCTCGGCTGCATTCAATGATTTCGCAGCTTCAACATGCATGGCCTGTTTTATATCTGTATTCATAAATGTCTTTCCAATATGTGTTTATTCATTATTGGAGCTTGCTCCTTAACCAGTCTGTAATGCCAGACAATGCCCAGACTTTATTGCCTGTAGGCAAAAAGTCCTTATTGTGTTATGGACTTTCTATAAATCCATGGAACAAGTTCCTTTACTATTCAATAAGTTCCAGATCAAATTCATCAATGAGCAACTGCAATGCTGGATTACGCTGTATCATCTGACGAAGTATCTGTCTCTTTGATGGTGAATACAAAAAGAAGTCTGCAATATCCAATCCTTGGCTGCGTTGCTCTTCATCTGATGTATATTCCAAGACATTGGACACAACAACCCGTTTGCATATACCTGATAACAAAGCAGACTTTTCTTTCCATTGTTCAGTTGCTCCTAAATCAGGGATGAGAGTAACTTCCCTGCCTTTAAGAACCTGCATAGCTTCACTGTTGAAACAACCGTTCTTTCCACCTGTTGCCAGCCATATATAATCGGGGATAAAATGGCTCATTACAACAGCGGTCTTTTCACTTTCTACCAGCATTACTGGAGACGATGTTTTTTTTAGAAGATGTTCTCCATACAAACACTGCTTCAAATGGAAATCCTGCAACTTTAACTCGGAATGTGCCCAGCTGACAAAAGCCTGAGGCTCTTTAACCCGATGGCCTGTCTCGGCATTATAGCACATTACCTTTCCTGTTCTTACTTGTCCATTTATATCTATCTGCCAGAAGACTGTTGAACCTCCCCATTTTGCAGATGTTCCTATACGATACATGTCAAATAACCTGTTTGTTTCACTTTCACCAAATACGCGACAGAAATATTGATACAAAGGGTTTATTGAATAATGTGACTGACTCCTTAATACATAAGATGAAGGAATATACGAAGGGGTAATACAAACGGATGTTTTATCTACAGACTTATAAGAGGCTGAAAGCAGTGACTTACCATTATCCACATTCATTTCCAATTTATCAGGATTATCTTTGAAATATTCCTTTGGCGTATAGTGATAGCCACAACTGTTCTCATGATCACACTTACCGACATTGTTTGGAAAGATAATGCTGCCCAATTCATCAATATACTTGACAAAACATCGGCTTTTACCACAACTCGGACAAGTAGTCTTGGTTCCGAGTTTGTATTTCTGTAAATGAAATCTGTATTCACCCATGGTTCTCTGATTTAAGTGTTGTTGCACTCTGCACTTTTGCACTTTGAGAAGATTGCACGGTATCTTGACAAGATGAAAGTGCAATAGTGCAAGGTGCATCAGTATTTTCTGTCATAAGTTTGCGATAGACTCCATGCTGAAGCTTTTCTATAAGAGGGTGCTTAAGCCGGCATAATTGGTCAAGCGCATAATAGACGGTACGTCGAGACATATCAACTTTTCTACCGGCAATAACAGCATCCCCGGAAGTGAACCGATCTTCCAACAGAGAAAGCCACGCTTCCTTCGTTTCACCAATACTGTTTGCGACAATGGTTTCCTGAATCCTCCGGTATGTTTCCTCGTAATAATCAATCATACGGATTGCTGATTCCACGGAGTCCTGTTCGACATATTGCATATCGCCACTATCAGCAGCCCATTTCATTACCTGGAACAATAGGGAAAGACGTGCTACATGCCCGTTGAGTTTCATCTTGCGGCTTTCAACATCGGCATCGTCCTCAATGGCATTTACTGCATCAATTATTCCATTATACCATTCATAAAAGCATTCTTCCGCATCATTAGACATTGTAAGAATCCGTGGATTTACCGTTGTTCCTTTGTCATCAAGAATACAAGGGATACTGAGAACTCTGTTGATTATTGTTCTCCATTGATTCATGATGTCAGGACGGAGTGTATTTCTTTCTTCCCGTCTCCATCCGGATATCTTCCGGTTTTTAGGATAGACAAACAGAAAGCGATCAAGCAATCCGTTGGCAAGAAATTCTGTACGGAAGACTTCCTGCAGCATATTTGTCTGTACTGAACCGATGACATTTATACATGGATTCTTGATTAGAACAGGACGTGATTCTGACTTGCGGATAATCTTTAACGGCTGTCCGCTATAAGCTGTCAGCAAATCTTCAATGAGGTTGTTCTTGCTATTATACCTTTTGACGGAATTGAACAAAGCCAGAATTTCATCAACTACCAATGTTATTCCGCGCTGATTATGCTGATGAATATTCATCATCGCCTCAGGAGTAGAATCATAAATGACAGTAGTTATAAAATTAGGCTTTTTGAGCAACCGCTCTTCCCCGTCGGTACCGTGTTTACCTGCTGACATGGCTCTCTCATATTCATCGTATTCTTCGTTATATTTCTCATGCAGCCGGTCATCATACTCATTTATCGGCTTATAAATAAAACCGAGGGGAGGAGTCTTTCCAAGTCCGGGACGACCTACCAACATCATATAAAGGGAAGGGCAAGTCTTCCACTCTCCCTTTATACGGATATGACAAGAATTACCTATTGCAGTAGCAACGGCGGACAGAATAATAGACGCAGTATATTCCACATTAAAATTTTCGTATCTGGCAAGGTTGAGGATAATCTCCTGTATTTTGTCCGGAAAGGCATCCAATGGAAGACCTGTTTCCGGAATACTTTCCACTTCCAAACGAAGCATGTTGGTCAAATGAAGAGTATCAAACATAGCTACCTCCTTCCTGTTTAGGAAGTTCATCGCCAACAGCAAAAGCTTCATAATGGAATCGGCGTAGAAAACGGTCAACGTCTTCCTGCGTGTACCAGTATTTATCACCTTCACGCGAGTAGCCGAGATAACCGTTGTCACGCAACTTCTTCAGATACTTCTCTTTAATGTTCAACATCTCCATCAAAGACTTATTATCATAAAGACGATATCCACCTTCATGAGCCGGAGGCGGCAGTTTCTCTTGTCTCTCCACTACGCTGAGAATCTTTTCAAGCAATTCCCGGTCGCATAGCTTCTCTACATTCGTTTCTTTAGCCATACTTAAAAACAATTATGGCCGATTGCC
>URLQ01000208.1 GCA_900548745.1 uncultured Prevotella sp. | reverse complement strand
TATTGACAGGCATTACGAAGACATTTGTCCCTTTTTATTCGTCTTTTCCAGAGATTTTCTGTATTTTTGCAACTATACGTTTTTGTTCTGTAAAGGGAGGAAGAGGGAAATACATATCATTAAAATCTGTGCTATTGAAACCAGCTTGAGCTGTTCTTGATATCTCTTTTAGTTTGTTTTGATATAAATCAGATAGATAATAATAGTAAGCATACTCTTTATATATAAGATTCTCATATTTAAAGATGACTTTTGCCATAGCTACATTATACGCTCCTTGTTCAGCATGAAATACTTTTCCTAAAGACCCACCATAACGTGCTAATAATATATCTCCCTTCTCAGTTTGTTTTGAGGCAAGATTTATCGGAATATAGATAGGTACAGGAGATTCTCCATAATCTCTAATCTGATAAAGCCTAATGTAATTAGGTTTCGGTGTCGTTTCAAAAAAACTCTTTGCTGGTTGTGCACCTCCTGATATATCTAAGATAGAATTATGACTACACCACACCCATGTATCAGGTATCTCATAAGGGAACTTCTTATTATGCGCGTTATCACAAGTAATCTCAGTCTTCGAATTGATGCGTTTTAGCAACTCGGATGCTGGTTCTTCGTTCGGGTCTTGCGGTACCAATTTACCATGAATGGCCAGGTCTAATATCTTACTTTTGGCTTGCTTGATAATTACCTGCAATTTCTCTTTACTATTTTTTATAGTATCAATCAAAGAAATCCATTTATCTATCTCTATAATAATTCTTTCTTGTTCTTTTAATGGAGGAACAGGTATCATTAATTGAGAGAGCTTTTGGGCATTGATATTGGACTGGTTAACTGCATCCGTTTTTACATTATAGCACCAATTGCGATAATAGCTGCTATTCATTACATAATTAAGATAGTCAGAAGAAATCAATATTGGTCTAACACGAATAAGATAGCCTGCATATATAGCAGGTCTTTCTTCTTTATAGACTGCTGTTTTTCCTACCCATTCGCTACTATTTGTTCGATTAAAAAGTAAATCGTTTTTTTTAAGAGAATATTGTTTAATATCTTCATCATTTGAAGAGTATACTAAACCAGAATAATCAATTGTACCCCAATTAGTAATATTCCCCATTCGTAGAACTGCTATTTTACCTACGCTTGAAGACTTCTCAGAGGTCCCATACTTTAATTCACATACAAGGTCTTCTAACTTACACCATTTCCACCCATTCGGCAATAAGTAGGGATAATGGGGTGTATGTAATGTAAGTTTTGTTCATTTTTGAAACATGGTGTACAATAAGTATTAGATACAGTACACCATGATTAAATTATCTTCTTCGATAACTATATTTACTTCTAATTGACATAATCAATGAGGCTTTTATACATCGTCGTTTATATGTGTCTTCCTCCTCATCCGGCCTTCTTCCGTCCCAGCGAAGGTCTGAATCGGAGTTACCACCGCCTCCGCCGGATGAAACAGTGATAGGCTGTCCGCCAATCAAAGCATCAGCGATAGAGAAGATTCGTTCCCGCACATAAGGCTCAGCCAGCTGGTCAAGAAATGTCTGCATCTGTTCGGTCTGATTATCGTTGAGAGCCGTCAGTCGTGCATACTCCTGTTGCAGCCATTTAAGCTCCCGATAGTCCAGCAACGCATTATTCTGCACCGCCTGTATTTGCTGTTCGGCATCCTTCCGATACAGTTCTTCAATCTGACGGACAATCTTCACGAATCGGCTGGCGATAGATCTGTTCTGCTCCTCAATCCATTTGTCAACACCGAATATCGGAGGTTTACCAGTGATCCGTGGCGGCTCAAAATCTATCTTGTGATTGCGGAAAGGTTGCGCCACTCTATCGAGATGGTCTATATTCTTTGTCATTTGCTCCAGTTCCTGCTCCTTTTCTTGAAGCTTACATGCCTTGTCTTCAAGCTTGGACTGGTATTCAGAAATCTGTTTTTGTATCCTGGTCTTTTGAATTTCATATTCCTGAAGAGCGATTTTACCGGAAGCCAGAGACTTCTCTATTTCTTCAAGTTGGGATTGAGACCTGAATATCTGTGCTTCCAACCTCCGTATCATAGTTTGCAGCCCCTTGACTGCTTTCTCCGCCTGTTTCGCATCTTTGGCCAGTTTCCGGATATAATCGCGTTTACTAAGATGGCTGACGTTCCGTCCTTCAATACTGTCACCACGTTCCAACCCATACTTGCTACCGACCTCCTCATAAAGTGAGGTGTGCATTTCCCGAAGAATCTGTCCGTATTCGTGGCGGGTCTTGCCGAACTTAGCCGACCACATGACACATTCACGTCCACTTTTGGAACGTTGTCCGACAGGAACGATCAAGGCATGGATATGCGGGCTGCTCTCATCAAGATGAACCTGGAAGCCGATTATGTTTTCCTGTCCGTACCGTTTGGCGCACCAGTCATAGACATCTTTCGCCCATTGTTCGATTTCCGGACATCGCTGGAGATGGCTGTTGTCTGCTCCCTTGTCCAGATTTACGGTTTGAGGCCCAAATGCCATCTCAAGCGTACGGTCATGATTACCTCCGAAGATAAATTTCGCACAACAGTTTGGTTGAATTTTGCTGTCCGGCTTGAAGGGTTTCCAGCCCAGTTCAGTCAACCGTTCCTGCAAACGTACTTCAAGCGATTTCTCTTGATAGCCTAACGGATGAACTTTCCCATCGGGCCCAATCTCAAAATTCAGTTTCATTCGGGTCTTGTCATAGTGATTGGTCGGATCCTGATTCTTTCTGTCAATCTTATCGTCATTCCAATGCCTTTCGTTTTCATTCGCCTCTGATGTGCCGAATGACTTCCCGGCTTCAACATGCATGGCCTGTTTAATATCTGTATTCATATAGGGTATTCTTTTGATAAATGATTAATATTTGAGCTTGCTCTTGTGCCAGTCCGCTCTGCGGGACAATGACCGGATTTTATTGCCGCCAGGCAAAAAGTCCTTATTGTGTTAAGGACTTTCTATAAATCCTCGGAACAAGTTCCTTTACTATTCAATAAGTTCCAGACCCAGTTCATCAATGAGCAACTGCAATGCTGGATTACGTTGTATCATCTGATGGAGTATCTGTCTCTTTGATGGTGAATACAGAAAGAAGTCTGCAATGTCCAATCCATGGCTGCGTTGCTCTTCATCGGATGTACATTCCAAAACATTGGACACAACAACTCGTTTGCATATTCCAGACAACAAAGCAGACTTTTCTTTCCATTGTTCGGTTGCTCCTAAATCAGGGATGAGAGTAACTTCCCTGCCTTTGAGAACCTGCATAGCTTCACTGTTGAAACAACCATTCTTTCCACCTGTTGCCAGCCATATATAATCGGAGATAAAATGGCTCATTACAACAGCGGTCTTTTCACTTTCCACCAGCATTACCGGAGACGATGAATTTTTCAGAAGATGTTCTCCAAACAGACATTGCTTCAAATGGAAATCCTGCAACTTCAACTCGGAATGTGCCCAACTGACAAAAGCCTGAGGCTCTTTAATCCGATGGCCTGTCTTAGCATTATAGCACATTACCTTGCCGGTTCTTACCTGTCCATTTATATCTGTCTGCCAGAAAACCGTTGCGCCTCCCCATTTTGAAGATGTCCCGATGCGATACATTTCAAACAATCTGCTTGCCTCATTTTCACCAAATACATGACAGAAATACTGATGTAAGGGGTTGATTGAATAATATGACAGACTCCTTAACACATAAGATGAAGGAATATACGAAGGGACAAAACAAGACGGAGTTTTATCTGCCGTCTTATAAGGGGCAGAAAGGAGCGACTTGCCGCTTCCCTCATCCATTTCCAATACATCAGGATTATCCTTGAAGTATTCCTTAGGTGTATAGTGGTAGCCACAACTGTTTTCGTGATCACACTTACCAACATTAGCGGGAAAGCTAATGCTGCCTTGTTCATCAATATACCTGACAAAACACCGGTTTTTACCACAGTTCGGACAAGTAGTCTTGCTTCCAGGGCGGTATTTCTGCAAATGGAATCTGTATTCACTCATGGTCCTCTGATTTTAGTGTGGTTGCACTCTGCACTTTTGCACTTTGAGAAGATTGCACGGTATCCTGGCAAGATGAAAGTGCAATAGTGCAAGGTGCATCAGTATTTTCTGTCATAAGTTTGC
>URLQ01000207.1 GCA_900548745.1 uncultured Prevotella sp. | reverse complement strand
CTTCCAACGGCATGCCTTCCGGCGTTATGCTTTCCACAAAGGAGAAGCCTGCGGAAAGAAGTTCTTCCCTGTCTTCCACTCTGCCGGCGACAAGTCCGACGGGTACCCCCAACTGCTTTCCACGCATCAGGATACGCTGCGGCAGCTTGCCCATCAGGGTCTGACGATCGGCACTTCCTTCACCTGTCATTATCAAATCGGCATCTTTTATCTTGCCGTTGAAGTCTGTAAGGTCCAAAAGCAGGTCGGTTCCCGACTTCATCTCCGCTCCGAGATACTGTATAAAGGCATAGCCCAAGCCGCCGGCAGCTCCTGCTCCCGGTTCGTTTGACTTGTCGAAGCCGAAATGCAAAGCTGATTTCTCGGCAAAGAGTCTTGCTCTCCTGTCGAGCTGTTCTACCATCTCTGGCGTGGCTCCCTTCTGCGGAGCATAGACATGGGCGGCACCATTCTTGCCACACAAAGGATTGTCCACATCGGAGGCAAGAGTGAAACGGCATTCGCCAAGCTCCGTCTTCAAAGCCTCGTCGAAACTCTTGCCACGGGCAAAGATGTCAACGAGTGCCCGTATCATTCCTATTCCGGTATCGCTCGTGCCTGTGCCGCCAAGGCCAATGATGAAGTTACGGCAGCCACGCTTAATGGCTCTCGACAGCAGTTCCCCTACTCCATAGGTGGTGGAACGCATCGGATTGCGCTCTTCCTCCTTTACGAGGGTCAGTCCGCAAGCCTGCGCCAGTTCTATTATCGCCGTGCCGTCAGGCATAACGCCGTATTGGGCATCCACACGACGCATCATCTGGTCGTGGATATATACGGGTTCCAGCGTTCCCCCCATGGCAGAAGTGAACACCGGAAGCATTCCTTCTCCACCGTCAGACATGGGCAGGCACAACGTCTCCAAACCATTTTTATTCAGCACTCCGGCTATGGTCTCCTCCACTTCAGAGGATGACATGCAGCCTTTGAATGAGTCTATCGCAAGTATCGTCTTCATACATTTACCGTTTTATTGTTTGCAAAAGTACAAAATATAATAGATACTTAAGCCTAAATTTCTAAGTATAGGAGATAGAATCGTATCTAAGGCACTTACGCATCGCAAACATGCTGGTTAGAACTCGAAAACCGTATCCTAATGATTTAAAAGTCGCATTCTGATAACTCAAAAGTCGCTTCTCGACTAAGCCATATTTGCCCAAACAAAAGGAATACGGCTGGTTTATGACAGATTAATGACAGATATTGTAAATATAAACAAATCTGTCAGCATACTATATTCCTACATATCAAACAGTTACATCAAGAAATGACAGAATGACAAAATAAATCGAAAAAAAATTATTTTCTTTTTTTTATGAAAAGCCCTGATTCGAAAATAGAATCAGGGCTTTTTATAAATTTTAGTTATGTACAAGCGTGCCTATCTGTTCACCGTCCATCACCTTTTTCAGATTGCCGACAATGTCCATATTGAAGACATAGATCGGAAGGTTGTTCTCTTTGCACATGGTTGTAGCTGTAAGATCCATAACCTTCAACCCCCGTGTATAGATCTCATCGTATGTTATCTCGTCAAACTTTGTTGCTGTAGGGTCTTTCTCCGGGTCGGCAGTATAGATACCGTCCACACGGGTTCCCTTGAGCATCACATCTGCCTCTATCTCGATGCCACGCAGAGAAGAACCTGTATCGGTAGTGAAATAAGGACTGCCTGTTCCTGCGGAGAAGATACAAACATAGCCGGCTTCCATTGCCTCAATGGCTTTCCACTTGTTGTAGAACTCACCGATAGGCTCCATACGAATAGCCGTAAGCACCTTTGTCTTAACACCTACTGCTCCGAGGGCTGAGCTTAGTGCCAGGGAATTAATTACCGTAGCACACATACCCATCTGGTCGCCCTTTACACGGTCGAAGCCCTTGCCTGCGCCACTCAGTCCGCGGAAGATATTTCCACCGCCGATGACGATGCCTATCTGAACTCCCATTTCATGAACTTCCTTAATCTGACGTGCATAGTCGTTAAGGCGTTCCACATCTATTCCATAATTCTGCTTGCCCATAAGACTCTCGCCGCTGAGCTTCAAAAGGATTCTCTTATACTTTGCCATAGTTATTAGTTTTTTATCTTATAAAACTTACTTCCTTAAATTCATACTCCGACAGAGTGCCATTATCTCTGCGAAGCAACAAATGTCCATTTTGTGTTACATCCTCGATACGGGCATAAAACTCACCGTCATTATCAGAATATCCGTAAGAGCCGGTTCTACGATACAACACCTCCATATATTCTCTTTTGAGCAGGTCATACTTACCCTCATTGACCATTGCAAGATAATGCTCAAAGTTTTCAATGACTGCATTGAAAACCTTCCGCAAAGGAATGTTCCTTCTCATTATCTGTGACAGGGATATCGGATTAGGAGCATCACTCAGGAATTCACGCTGATTAATATTGATGCCCGTACCTATTATACAACTCTTCACTCCACGACTATTCACCTCACACTCAGACAACGTTCCGCTTATCTTACGGTCATCCCAATAAATATCATTAGGCCATTTTATCGTAAAGCCACGGCAATCCGTACCGCTTGCTACGGAACGTCCGAACATAAAGTCATAATCTTCAAGCATTGACCAACTCCTGACGGTCTCTACTTCTGCTGCAAGAGTAGTACGTATAGCAAGCGCCATAGCTTCAAGCAACACATACTGATCCATTGCCGAAACACCAACAGGATGGGTTTTCACACTGAAGGTAAGATTCTTTCCTTCTTCGCTCTCCCATGAATTGGAACCGTTTCCTCGCCCTGCCGTCTGGTTCTGACAAATGGCAACAGTCATCAGTTCACCTTCTTCTCCATCGTAATCACGCAAAAAGCGGTTGGTAGAATCTACCTCGTCAAGTTCTATTATCTTTATCTTTTCCAAAACAATTCAATATTTTGAGTAAACATCATCTGAACATATATGGCATGAAGGCATCTTCAATATGGTCTATAACGCAATTCTCATCGTTAGTTCCCGTTACAGCAACGATATCAAAGCGAATGGGCAAATCGATACAGTTCATCTTAATGAATTTATTCGCCGCAAGAGTGATATTCTTGATTTTCCTATAATCAACAGCCTGCTCCGGAGCCATATAGTCATTGTTGCGACGTGTCTTTACCTCCACAATAACAAGACAATCATCAGCAACAGCAACAATATCCAAATCCTTATGATTGTCTTTCCAATCTCTGGCTATTATCCTGTAGCCCTTTTCCGTAAGCATTCTTGCTGCCACTTCTTCTCCCCATTTTCCTAACTCGTTATGCTGTGCCATATAAGCGATATACTATCGAAATAAGATTATTTCAACAAAATCTGACAATTGTCAAGACTCTCCACTGTAGCAAGGGCCTCATACTTTATCCCCTTTGAGCGCAAGAAGTCACCTCCATGCTGGAATGCCTTCTCTATAATAAAGCCCATAGCCTCTATCTTCGCACCTGCCAAGGCACAAAGCTCAATAACACCATTGGCAGCATTGCCATTGGCAAGGAAATCATCAATGAATATGACATGATCATCCTCTGTAAGGAAACTATTGCTTATACAAACAGTATAGTCTCTGTCTTTTGTAAAGGAATGAACAACGGTAGACAGCATGTTATCCATTGTCTTCGGCTGTTTCTTCTTTATGAAGACAACCGGAAGCTGCAGGATATATCCAACGAGAATTGCAGGCGCAATACCACTTGCTTCAATAGTAACAATCTTGTTGAAATGCAAGTCAGAAAATAGCCTTACAAACTCCTTCGCACAATCCATCATCAAATTAGGATCCATCTGATGATTAATAAAACTATCTACTTTTAATATTCCGCCAGGATAGCATTTGCCATCCTGCATGATTCTTTCCTTTAATATATCCATATCTTTTATACGATGTTTTCCTTTATTACGACAAAGGTAAGAATTAAAATGAAAAATTAAGAATCATGGATAAAGAAAATTTGTATTATTATATAAATAAGGTATACATACTCTTTATGCATTGCCTTTTCAGAAGCATTTTATACAAACAAAAGATGTAAAACTTAAACATAATAACAGGAAATGCAAATGAAAGAAACATCAATATAGGTACAGCAAGCGGCAGGAACCCCAAGACGAGAGATGAAACCACGGTTATATTTCCTGCAGGATTGGAA
>URLQ01000206.1 GCA_900548745.1 uncultured Prevotella sp. | reverse complement strand
GGAGCCAGTGGTTCAACCTGAGCCTATACCACAACCAGTGGTTCAGCCGGAGCCAGTTCCAGAGCCAATTGTTCAACAGGAGACAGTTCCGCAACCTGTAGTACAACCAGAGCCAATACCAGAGCCTATCGCTCAACCGGAGCCAGTTGAGCAACCAATTGTTCAACCGGAACCAATTTCACAACCTGTTCATCAACCAGAGCCTGTACCACAACCTGTAGTACAGCCAGAACCGGTCAGTCAGCCGATAAAGCCACAACCTGTTTCCCAGCCACAGTATCAGCCACAGACAGGAGAAACTGTAGCGCCGCTTGATTTCGTTTCTGCAGTAAAACTTGCGGTAGGTAATATAATGAACTTCGGTGGACGTGCGCGACGTTCAGAATTCTGGTGGTGGACTCTTGTCGTTTCCGTAGCAGCTGTCGTATTCCTCTTTATACCATATCTGAGAGCATTGGCAGTGCTTGGGTGGACAGCCCTTGTGGCATCTGCGGTGGTAAGACGGCTTCACGACTCAGACGCCCCAGACATTATTGCTTTTGCATTTATAGGACTTTCGCTTGTGTTCTCCGTATTTAACGGTCTCAGACTGCTTGGAGTCGTCGATGAGGTGTATTCTCTGGAGAGAGCCTTCTATGGTGGTTCCGGAGCAGTTCTCAACTTGTTGTATCTTGCATGCGGAATCATTACGCTTATAGCATGGGGTATCGTTGTCTTTTTTGCTGTAAAGGACAGTGGATGTGACGACAATAAGTGGGGACAGAATCCAAAGAGTACCGCATCTTAGAACATTGTGCCATAAATAACGTGAAGAAAAATATGAAGTATATATATAAATATGTATTTACGGGTGTGTTGCTGTTATGCGTGAATGTCGCTTATCCGCAAGCATTCAAGCTGCCGACGAAGAAACCGGGTGCGGCAGCACCTGCCAAGAAGGCGACACCTGCCCCTGCAGTCAAGAAGCCGACAGCAACAGCAACGCCAGCCAAGAAAGCACCAGCTGTTAAGTCTTCTTCTCCAGTGCCTACCAGAAAACCGATGACTGTTGCTCCAACGAGAAAAAGTGCAACCGGTGGTTCCTCGGCAAGAAGTACAACGGTAAGGAACACAACGACAAATAAATCTGCCGTATCGAGACGAACAACGGTGTCACACGCTTCCCGTAACTATACTTATTCGGAAGTAAGAAACAAAATACCGGTTGCTGATATCTTGTCAATGGCATCGGTAAGTGATATGAGCACATTGCTCTGTTCCAGGGGCTTTACGTATACCCATGTCGGTCCGTTTAATGATTCCAACCATTATGTATGGACTATCAACAGCACCTTCTCCGGCAGTAATCCGGAGAGTGTACGTCCTTCAGGCAACGGCATCAGTTGTATGGTGGAGAATTGTGAGACTCTTGATTTCAGTGGAATGCGTATAACCGTGTTTAACGAGTCGGTAAAGAAGCATCTTCAGTCGCAGCTTGACGAGGTGCACCGTTATAGAGGAACGAAGTTCGTGTTGCCATGGGCGGATGGAGAATACTACGACTATTCTTTGACAAAGACAGGAAGTGCGTGGGTGATCAGCGTTTATGGAGCTTATTTCGGTGCTCATGGCAGTGTGGAAACCCTTGCCAATGCCGATGCACAGGTGACGACATATTCATCATCCGGCTCATCTGCTGTCTATGATATGGTGGAACAGCAGCCATCCTTCCCCGGTGGTGCGGGAGCTTTGAACCGTTGGCTTGCCGAGAATGTGAAGTATCCGGCAAGAGCTGCGGAGGAAGGAATAGAGGGAAGAGTCATCGTGCAGTTTATCGTCGGCACCGACGGTAGCATTACCAATGCCCGTGTGGTTCGCAGTGTCAATCAGTATTTGGATAAGGAGGCTCTGCGTGTCGTGTCTGTGATGCCACGATGGAAACCTGGAATGCAGGATGGAAAACCGGTAAGGGTGAGATATACCGTCCCGGTAACATTCAGATTGAGTTAATCACAATATAAGATATTATAAGATGAAAAAGATTATAGCATTGTTAGCTTTTGTCGGTCTCCTTGCGTCATGCGACAATGAGTTAAGCATAGAATACATGCCGTTCAGAGATAAGGAGGACGGCAACTGGGGAATGATAAGCAAGGATGGCGATGTGTTGTTCACGGGAGAGTTCAAACATGAACCTACTGTGGCTATGCATGGCAGGTATTGGGCAAAGAACGGTGACGGCAAATGGGAGCTGTATGGTCTTGACGCCAAGCCGGAACAGATAGGCAAGACGCAATATGACCAGGCTGGAGCTTTCATAGAGAGTGTGGCTCCGGTGGTGGAACACGGCAAGCCTATACAGTTTGTTGATAAGGATGGCGAGGTGAAGGTGACGCTTGGTAATGTGGACGGTCAGCAGATTACGGAGTGTACTAACTTCAGTGAAGGTCTGGCTGCCATAAAGGCTGGAAAGTATTATGGCTTTGTTGACAAGTCCGGCGATGTGGTCATCAAGCCGGAATATGTTGAAGTATGCATGCCTAACGACGGAAAGATTGTCGCTATACACAAGAAGTACGAGAAGTATCTTGCCAACGACGATGAAGTCTCGAAGGTGAAGTATACGGTACTCTCTACCTCCGGCAGTGTGCTCTCGGAGGTCAGTCTGAAGAAAGACTATAATATAGGCGGTAAGTTCAGTGAGGGTGTCATGGTGGCTTATGACAAGTCGGGCAGCAAGTCGCAGGCTGGTCTTGTGGATGTTGACGGAGAGTGGGTGCTCAGACCATCCTCAAAGGTACGCGACATAACAGAGGTGCTTGGCGGTAAGTTCATATTCTTCGATGGTGACGGGTATGGTGTGATGGACTTCGACGGTAATGTGCTGATACGTCCGAAGTACAAGGCGTTGCATTTTGCTTTCAAGAAAGACTATCTCTTTGCCCGTGAAGACCGCAAGGATTCCCAGTATACGCTTATCGATATGGAGGAGAATCAGATTGGCACGGATGAATATTACATCACATGCAGGTTCTATGGCAAGTATGCTGCCGTGATGCGCGACAAGAACAACTGGATATTCATCAATAGCAAGGGTGAGGATCAGAATGTGAAGACTGACATATATAATATTGATGACGAGTCGTTGGGAGACACCCGATTCTATAGTCAGTATGTAGACGTCAATGCTCTCGTCAACTCTTTCAATCTCGGTAAGGACGGAATGCTTGGCTTGACGGTAGGAGAGAATGCAGAGAATACCGTGGCTACAATGAGAAGGGTGTGTGACGGTTCGGTGACAGACGAAGCGAGGGGATATGTCTACAACCAGTCTGTGTCTGGCAGAATGACTCTATCGAGAATAAATATCAATGTGGATGCTATCTTCGATGATTACATCGCTGAGGCTATCGAGGAACAGGTTCAAGGTACTTTCTTCTCTTATTCAAAGACGGTAGGGCATAAGTTCAAGGATATAAAGCCGAGTCAGATAAGTGTTATGATCAAGAAGCAGGATTTGCTTGACGGCAAGATGGCAGAACTCACCACCGCCTTTATAAATAAGGTGAAGTCACTTGGAAAGGTTTTGAAGGAAAACAAGAATGCTGTTTTGGTGAGTGTCGGGCAGCAAGCATATTTCGTTGCTAATGCCGGAACGGAGATATATGTGGTATATGGCAATCTTGATACTGACAACATAGACATTTCTGCATATCAGAATGTTGAAGAGGGTAGTCCTGTAGATACTTCCGGTACGGACACTTCCAGTACGGACACTTCGTCAGGTGAAGGTGCCGAGCCTGACTCTGATGACCCTTATGGTCTTGATGCCCCATGCGATTATACCGAGCCGGATGTGGATTATGACTAAACACATATAGTCTGTCGATATAAAAGGCGAGACCGGTTGTTCTGGTCTCGCCTTTATCTGTGCGCTCGGTTGACGGCGTGTATATCATTCATACATAAAAAAATCCCGACTGGTGTTGCCAATCGGGATTAACTCTTTTGTGCAATTCGCTGTGCGATGATTATCGACGCAGACCGAGAGCCTTGATTATAGCACGATAGCGATTGATGTCGCGGTCGTAGAGATAATCGAGCAATGCACGACGCTTACCTACCATCTTGGTCAAAGACCTTGCAGTAGTATGATCTTTACGGTTCTTCTTCAAGTGCTCCGTCAAGTGGGAAATACGGTATGAGAACAATGCTATCTGGCTCTCAGCAGAACCAGTATCAGAGTTAGACTTTCCGTACTGTCCAAAGATCTCTTGTTTTTTAG
>URLQ01000205.1 GCA_900548745.1 uncultured Prevotella sp. | reverse complement strand
ACGCTCATACTATCATGATGCATAGTGTTCAAGCTCTTTACTGCAATTGAGATTGCCATTGAGATTGCTTGCGGATTTTAGGGATAACAAATATTCTTAATACTAAACACGCTTCGGCCCTCATTTTTTTTCATCCCTCGCACCCAAACTATTGGGGAGCTGAAGTATTCCATCCTACTGATTAGGGTGTGGGTTCGTATGCGTGTTGACTCTTTATGGCTATTGATGGTGAGGGCTTGATGCATCATCAATTCTACAGTAAGGATTGTTTTTCTCCTGTCCGCAATAGCGAGCATGTGCGCTTGGTGAAGTATTTGTGATTAAAGTAAACGCGTAATTCCTTAGGAAATTACGCGTTTGTTGTAACGATGAAGGGGTAAATTACTTCTTTAAAATCTTTTTCACGCTTCCGTCCTTTTGTCGGATAATATAGATCCTGTTAGGGACGAAGGATCTGACTTGCCTGCCATCAAGTGTATAAACGGCTACAGTAGAATGGTGCTCCGAGGTCTTGACACTGCTGATAGCTGATGCTTGAGCATTACAAACAGGCCGTACTCCACATCCGTCATTGCGCGAGTCCAAATTGTTGATGTTGACGGCGTAGGCATCGAAGTCCAGTTCATAGACATAATATATGCCATCCAAAGGCTCGGGATAGAGTGTGCCAGTCCAGTAAGAGCCATATTCGCCCACACTCCAAACATCATCGCCATTGCGGCTACCATTGAAGGGGAAGAAGATGCTGTTGCCATTGTTTAGGCTCGTGAAGCGGATACCGGTAACATTGTTGACAGACTCCACCTTCGTACTGCAGTTCTCATAGAGTTCCTTCACTTCTTCGTGGGTCGGCAGACGCCATTCGGAACCCCATTTCACATGCGCAATGTCGTACTCCGTATTACTGATTTCCGTGGGCACTTCTCCTTGTGGATAGTAGCTGTCATCTGTCTCATGCAACAGACCAGTAGGGTCTGCCCATCCAAAGTACCCGCCGCAGATATCCTCTGTTTCAGCTTCTCCGAAATTACCGTCCTCTCCCAGCATGTTCCCTGCTGCCCAGCAGACGCTCAAACCCAAGTCCACATAACGGAAGTCTCCTGCATTAGGATGAGCCGTGGAAGACGTTTCTGTGTTAACAGCGTCTTTCATCGGGACAGCAATTTTTACGGCATTCACCACACAACTGTCCTCAGCGTTAATCAGCAGTGCAACCACAGACAGATGAGAACGGTGTTGTATTTTCTTGGGGAGTTGCAAATCGTACTGGCAGGTATAGTTATGACCTTTTTCAACCTGTTCCGTCAGAGTCTGGCCCATATAGGAAGGATAGATGCCGCGGGCCACATCATTGAGTACGATTGAAGCCGTAGAAGGCTGGTCCTCAAAGCCGCCCATCTTACCGTAGGTTCCTCCGGCATATTCGTTGTTTTGGTTATAACCGGTAACGCTGTCTTCCACAAGGACAAACGCACAGTTGTATTTGCCCTCCCCTGTATAACTGAATTTAGATGTGGCGGTTAGGCTGATGGTTCCTTTTTCGTCATCAGGTGTAGCTGTCAGAGAAATCGAGCCAGGGGTGAGACGTGCTTTCTCAAACTGATAATAGGTCTCAAAGAGACTGGTATCCACCTGTTGTTTGAGATAGGTCCTATCTATATTGCAGGAGGGAAAGTTGGTAAAGCCCATTGCGGAGTCATACTCATCCACCGTGAGGGCATCATTGTTATGTACGGCTATACCGATGAAGTCATCGGGATGGGCTGCCTGCATCTTCCGAATGGCCACGATTCCCTTTACGCACCATCCGCACCAGGTACCGGTGCCTTCCTCTATTAGAACGTTGCGCGGGAACAGGTCTTCATAGACGCTGATGAAGTCGGTGGCTTCGCTGGGCACCGATACACTCATTCCATTAACACTTTCAACGACAGCCTTGAAGGGTTGTTGAAGCGCCTGACCGGTGATATTGAGATTTATCGTGGCATGCACCGTCCCCTTTCTGCCGGCACTGATCCTCTCATCAAAATGGGTCTCTCCGGTAACTTCTCCATTGACATAGTAGCAAATGGAAAATGAAGTGACATCGTTGGTTCCCAAATTGGCCATATTCATGGTGAGCTCTACTGGCTCTCCGACCTTCAAGTCATGACGGGAGATGACTAAATTGGCAATCTTTAAACTGTTTGTTGCGGCATTGGCAACCAAAGCTGATAATAACAAGACCCCCACCATGAGGCCCCGTATCATTCCATGTTGTATTGTTTTATACATAAGCGATGAATTTGATTTCTGCGACAAAAATACGAAATGCATTACGAAAATGGAACATAATCACGCAAAAATGGGTTCGGAATCATGATAACGGACGTCAAAAGCGGCAAATTGCTGTTATTTCATTCCAAAATCTTCAGAGTGTCAGTTGTGGGCGTTGCTCTGTTTTGCGATTTTCGCATAGTCGGAAGGGGTCATGCCTGTTACATTCTTGAAGGCCGTGAAAAAAGAGGACCGAGCCTTGAAGCCGACACTGTGACCAATTCCCTCAAGGGACATATTGCCATAGTGCTCAAAGTCATTGATGCGCCGGCAGGCTTCCTTAATCCGGTATTCATTGATATAGACATTAAAATTGCAGTGGTAGGATTCATTGATGACCTGAGAGACCTTCTTGTACTTGGAGTTGACCAGTTCGGTCAGTTGCTCCAGGTTGAATTCAGTGGAATAGATCTCCTCGCGAGTCTCCATGACAGATTTGATCTTGTCCAACAACGTTTGCTTGTCTGCAGCGTCCAGGTTGCTGTTCTTATAAGGACCAGAATCCGCCACCGGCTCCGTCTTCTTGCTCATGGTCGTGATTTTCTCATACAAGGCCAAGTTCCGTTCCTTCAGTGTCCGATTCTTGCGGTATAGGATATAGGCGAAGGTCATAACGAATACGATGAAGAGCGCTAGTATGATGCCTATGTTCTGTTGCCGCTGACGGTGCTCCTCCATTTTCTTCAATGCTGTTTCTGCCGCTTGCATCTTGCTGGAGAAAAGATGGCCCTCTATGCTTTTAATCTGCTGGGAGGTTATCATGGAGTCTTTCAGCTCATAAAACCGTATACGGCATAGATTGCTTTTAGAAGTGTTGCCGTTCAAGAAATAGTACTGAGCCTTTAGGTCGTAGCCTTCCATAAGGGCATCTTTCACTCCATAGCGGTTGGCGATGCCACACATGCTCTCTATCTCTGAGATGGCCTTAGTGTAGTTACCCATCTGAGCATAAGCTGAAGCCATATCCAACAGTACCATGGTATGATAGCGGACGTAAATGGTGTCCTTACCTAAAAGTCGGCTCTGCTCCTCAAAACAGGAAAGAGCTGATTCTGGTCGATTCTGACTAAGATAGCCATAGCCCTTATAAAGCAGCATGTTATACCGGTAGAGGAATGTGGGGTGGCTGACCCTCGAACGATGGTAGGTCGGCAAATAGGAGTCCAACTGCTTTAACTCTCCTGTACGATAGGAGATGTTGATAAGGTTGGACATCAAAATATCCATGAAATCTCCGTGATTCTTGTCTTTAGATAACTGCCAGGCTCGTCTATAATAGTCATAGGCCTGTTTCAGATACTGCTGATCCCCACTCTGCTCTCCTATGGTTTGATAAGTGACGCCAAGAGCATGGCAGATACTGGCAGCCTTATAGCCTTCCTTTTCACTGATTTTGAGGGCGTCCGACAAGGTCTCTACTGATTTGGAATAGTCATAATAGTAGTAAAAGAAGACTCTCCATTTGCCGAAACAGGCGTCTATCGCCTCATGCTCAGTGGCGGCCTCATGGCTGTAACGGTTGATGACGATGCTGTATATCATCAGGGAAGAGTCCGGCGAAGCCTTTCCCTCCAGACGCCTGTTGGCGTCCGCAAGCAATTGAGAGGAGCTCTTTCCCTTACCATATAGGGTCAACTCGGTTTGTCTGGCCGCTGTTGTGTGGAATGGCAAGGTGAGAATTACCATCAATAAGAGGGTGATGAATTGCAACAGGGAATATGTAGTTTTGTTTGAAAACATAAGCAGGAATTCTCATTGTGCTAGAGGATTGTCCGTCATTGCGTCTTCGCTAAGCATGTCTGGTTTTAGTTTGAACCGAATCCATAATACCCGAATCGCATAGATGGCAATCGCATGATAGATGCCTACAAAGATATACAAGTTTACTCAAAAAAAACATCACGTAACTATTCAGCGGTAGGGCATGGCGGGGTTTCAAGCCTCAAATAAGGCTTGAA
>URLQ01000204.1 GCA_900548745.1 uncultured Prevotella sp. | reverse complement strand
TTTGTTGCTCAGGAACTTATAAATAAAGTTAAATTATAGTGTTGCGGAATTAAGGTTTTATTCAAAGCTTAAAGAATGTCTAAAAAAATTATCAAGGGTATTTGTCTTGTTGCAACTCTCTTGCTTTTTACTATGTCAATGGATGCCGCAACCGTAAATGGTGTGGAAAAAAGCGAGAAGAATGTTTGGCAGGATTCAGATTCGTCTAAGGAGAATTATTTTAACAACCGTCGTGCACTCGTAGGACCCGGTTGTGTTATCAACAGCCTTTTTGATGGCGTTGAAGTGGTTTCAGGAACAAAAGACCTTCAGAACATTTGTAATGATGATATGGATGATTATGCCACGATTCCGGCTCTTGTCGGTGCTACCGTTGTAGCAAGTCCTATTATCAGCATTAAAGATAATCAGCATTATTATGCTGGTGGTACAGAGGCTGGTTTTGTCATTTGTGCAAAATCAGATGCAAGCATCCTTACTCTCGATTTAGCACAGTTCTACAAAATACAGTTTCTTAAGGATGGCAAAGCGGTAGGCGACCTCCAGTCTATTTCTACAGGCAAGTCTGTCACCGGACTCAGTTTGTCGCTGCTGACATTCCCTGGTTCAGATCAGGTAAACAAATTGTATATGGCTACTGCCCCTGGCAATTTTGATGAAATCAAGCTTGTTCAGTGTGGAGTTGATGCCAAGTTGCTTTCTGCTATAAATATCAAGTATGCGTTTGTAGGCAAGGCTCGTGAGTATACTGTTACCAACAACAAGGAGAATGGTATTGCGAAGTATTCTCAGGAACAAAACCGTGGAACGTTTACATTGAGTACAAGTAAATTGGGTGGTGATATGATTGATGAGAATCTTACCAATGGCTATGCAGCTGTAGTAGGAGTGTTAGTTCCAGTATCAACTCCAGTTACTGTATACACCAAACCTTCTGATAATGAGGAGGCTTTCCCTAAGGGAACGGAAGTGGGATTCAAGTTTAATGGATTTAATCTCGCCAATCTTTCGGTAGGCTCAGGCATAGAACTCACACTTTTCAACAAAGAGAATAAAAGAATAGGTAAATATGACATCACCAATAAACTTCTGGGGCTTGGACTAATCGAGGATACCAAGGACGGTGAAGTCGTTATGAGAGCCCCTGCAGCCTTTTCTGCAGCAAAGATTTACTTCAAAGGCACAGGAATACAAATTGGAGGCACCTCCGTCAACTACGCCTTTGTCCGCATGGCTCCCGATGCTGCTTCTCATCATTGTCCAATCAATGCAACATCGAGCCGCGATGTGTCTGGAAGTGTCAATCAATTCCAGTTGCAGCACAACAAGGATGTTGATGTGACATGGTATGTCCAGAGCTATCCAAAGGGTGCCGATGCTGTTGAAGTGGTTGCCACAACAGGCTTGGTAAGCAATTTGTCTCTTCCCGGCGAGTATATTTTCCGTGCGACAGCTGCGGATGGTTGCTATGAAGAGACCACCCTCAACTATGCCCCCAAATACGTTCCCGAGGAACACGGAGTGAATATCCTTGTCAATAAGGATGGTGAGTCTAAATACGTGTTGAGCGATAAGTTTGGCGGTGGTTTGCTTCAGATATTCGATGGAATGAAGAACAGGTCAGCCGTACTTACTACTTCACTCAACGACTTCACCTATCGTCAGCCAGGCATCGAATTAGCAGCCAACAAAGGTCTCGTTGGCATCAAGACTGCTGATGGTTCTAACTTTGCAGATGGCTTGAATGGCAATGCAAGAGCTTTCAATGGCAAGATGAAGGTTGGTTTTGTTGTATCTGCCAAGGCTACCGGACTCGATGCTAATGTGCTTAAGCTCTATAACATCAAGCTCTACAATAAAGGCAAGGAAGTGACTGGAGACATAACGACCCATTGGGATGCCATTTCTGCGGGACTTATCGGTAAAGAGGAAACTCGCAAGATGTGTCTGAACGTTGATGTGCCTGCGGGCTGTGTGTTTGATGAGATTGTACTTTATAACACAGGCGTTCTTTCTGCCGACCTCTCACAGCTAAACGTCTACTATGCCTATGTAGCCGATGCTGAGGCAGACAACGCTACTACCAATCCTATATATGGCGCCCAGGTGGTGTCTACAAATAACACCAATGCATCCATCGACTTTGCCAACACCAAGATGTTCCATGTTGCCAACATTGGCAATGGCTACGACGAGTTGGGCAACTTGATTGACGACTCGATGGACACATACTTGACACTTCCGTTGGGAGCAAGCGTGGGGGGCGCAACAATCTCTGTCAATATGGGTAAAGTTATAGATAAGGGACAGCAGCTCGTTATGGTTACCCGGAATCTGGCTTTGGGATTGGGTGCAAATCTGGGCAAAGTCCTTAAGTTGACCACCTATCTTGATGATGAAAAGCAGGAAGAACTTACAAGCTGGAAGGTTCTTGGTGCTGATGTTATAGGCAGTGAGGGCGACAGCTATGCCGTGCTCAATCCTACCAAGTCGTTCAATAAGGTTCGTATCACACCTGTTGACGTGGTGTCAGCTCTTGATAATATTCAGATTAAAGGCTTCGCTCTGCGTACCGACATGAACGATGACGGAACACTCAACGGATACGACAACTTGTTGGTTCTCGACGAGAACAAGACTCTTGACGTGAAGAAGACATACAATAATGCCAAGATGCTGCTGCATCGTACATTCACCAAGAGTGCTGACAACGACAAGAAGGGATGGAACTCTATCATTCTTCCCGTTGACATGACTGCTGCCCAGGTGAAGGAAGCCTTCGGTGAGGGTACACAGTTGGCGGAATTCAGCCGCTTGGAAGACAAATGGATAAAGTTCTCTACAGTAGACGTAGCTGGTGAGGACGTAGTGCTTAAGAAGAACACTCCTTATATAATATATCCGACAAAGGAGCCGCTCGGCAACTATACATACACCATTGATGAAGATACTAAGACTCTAAATGGTCCAATATATGTAGCTACAGGCATCAACTATGATGATCAGACATCCGAACTGGAACACACAGCTTATGGAACAGGCATGACCTACACTGGTTCGTACAGCAGTCAGACTGTGGTATCAAAGGATTCTTATATGTTCAGCAAGGGTGACTTGGTTCACACAAATAAGGATCACAACGTGAAGGCTTACCGGTGCTGGCTCAAGGAAGATGCTCCTTCTGGCAGAATGTTGATATTCTCGCTTGATGGCAACGGCTTGGATGGAACAACAGGCATCCGGGTGATTGAGGAGAACAAGCAGAATACAAACACTGGCATCTACAACCTTGGTGGTGTGCGTATGAACACCAACGACGTAGACAAGTTGTCTAAGGGTGTGTATATCGTAAACAACAAAGTAGTGGTAAAGAAATAAAAAGAACGACAATATGAAAAAGAAGAAATATTTTGCTCCCGAGATTAACGTTATAGGAATGGAGTCCTCACAGATAATGGCTGGAAGTTCAAACAGTCCAAGCGGTCCAAGTAGCCCGGATCTTCCTGACACTGGTACCAGCGGTTGGACTCCCGACGGTGACACAAGCCATGGATTCGGCATCGTAGAAGAAAAAGATGGAGATTATAGTGACGAAGATTTCTAACCTTTAGACAACTAAGAAACTCACTATCTTATTAAAGTTAAACGCCCTGCAAGTGTGAAAACATTTGCAGGGCGTTTTTTCTTTATCCGATTATTTTCTGTGCTACTATCTTATCAGTTGCCGTTGAAGAACACATAGAGGGCAATCATAACCACAGTAAGCGCAGCCCACGCAATGATGACACTCTTGCTCGGTTTCTCGTTGACAGCCACGATGACATGTTTCTCGTTTGCCTTCTTGTCGTAGAGGCTCACGAAGAACATCATCACAATCAGCGCCACGAAGATGTAGAACGAGAGGAGCATGAAATGCACAGCCTCAGAGAAGCCCGGTATCACCCAAAGATAGAGAATGCCCGTGCCGATGCTGAACACGGTACCGAAGGTAAGCGTCAGGTTAGCGGCAAGCGTGGTGCAACGCTTGAAGAATACACCCATCAGGAATACTGCCGCCATCGGCGGAGCGATGAAGCTGAGCACAGACTGGAACACATTGAAGAGATCCATGCCTTTTATACCGTCTACGGCAACCGTTATTACGATGGAAACCAATGCTCCAAGCACCGTCACGATGCGTCCCGTCTTGCGGATCTCATTCTGTGTAGCCTTCGGACGGATGTTCTTCACATATATATCCATAGTGAACACCGTACTCAAGGCATTCAGGGCAGAGCCGATAGTGCTTATCAGAGCCGCTGTAAGCACGGCAAG
>URLQ01000203.1 GCA_900548745.1 uncultured Prevotella sp. | reverse complement strand
TCCGAAGAGCGGTCGCTCTCCACCAAACTGTTTGTCTTTTATCAATTGCATAATTATCGTTTGTTTATATTAATCTGCTGCAAAGTTATGGAATATTTATATATTGGACAATACGTATTTTACCGAAAACATTAACCTATCTACCGATTTTTATGTAAATTTGCACATTATTCCTTATAAAGCAGACAAACGACTACACATATTAAATACTTACGCTTATGACAAAGAGAGAACAGCAATGGCAAGATAACTATAATCTTCTAAAAGAATACGTTACAGAGCACCATCAGTTTCCAAACAAGAAGAAGATGGATAAGCGTGCCCTTCTCAACTGGTGGAAATATAACAAGAAAAGGATAAAGGAAGGAAAAATGGAACCTGACAAGAAAAGACTGCTGATGGAACTCAGCGATATGCGAGATGTTCATCTATAATGCAGGACAGACGGCTTTTCGGCAATAAAAATGAAAGTCTTTCGCCTTTCATTTTGTATTGCACTACCTTTGCACTACCTTTGCACAGGAAATAAAATCAATAGGATAAAAATGAGCAACAAACGTCCATTAATCGCACACATCAGCATCTTTCTGGCATGTGCGTTCTGGGGATTGATGGCCCCACTTGGCAAGGATGCCATGACACATGGTCTGACGGGACTCGACATGGTGTCGTTTCGTGTAGCCGGAGGAGCTATACTTTTCTGGATAACATCTTTCTTCACAACCAAAGAACACGTACCCACCCGTGACAAGCTGATGCTTATCGGAGCCGGTATTCTGGGACTGGTAACTAACCAATGCTGCTACACCGTAGGACTGAGCATCACATCACCCATCAACTCAAGCGTGGTGACCACCTCAATGCCTATCTTTGCAATGATTCTCTCTGCCATAATACTGAAAGAGCCCATCACAGGAAAGAAAGCTCTTGGCGTGCTCTTCGGATGCACAGGTGCCGTGGCACTCGTCATGTCGAGCGCAGCAGCAGCGAGCGATAAGGTGGGAGACATCCGTGGCGACCTTCTCTGTATGGCGGCACAATTGTCGTTTGCCCTGTATCTTGCATTGTTCAGCAAGCTCGTCAGGAAATATTCCGTCATAACAGTAAACAAATGGATGTTCACATGGGCAACGCTTATCATTCTGCCTTTCACCGGAGCTCATGTAGCAGCAATAGACTTTGCGAATGTGTCTTTGCAGACATGGCTGGAAACAGGATTCGTTGTCTTTTTCGGCACCTATCTGGGTTATATTCTAATGATGATAGGTCAGAGCACGCTGCGCCCTACAGTAGTCGGCGTATACAACTACGTACAGCCGGCAGTATCTGTAACTGTCAGCATCCTTACAGGCATGGGCATCATGACTCTGCAGAAAGCTATTGCCATCATGCTCGTATGCCTCGGAGTATGGCTCGTAATCAAGAGCAAGTCGAAGGCAGACATGATGAGAATGAAAAATGAAGAATCTGTCCAAAACTCCTAATTAAAGAAAAAGAACAACGTGTCACATAAATCAGCAAAAGAGAACAGACTGCTTGCGATGATTCGCAACGGCGAGGCGATGAGCGATAAAGACAAGCTGAGACTCATCGTACAACTGAGTATTCCATCCATACTCTCACAATTGTCGTCAATACTGATGTTCTACATCGATGCGTCAATGGTGGGCTCACTTGGAGCAAAGGCGTCGGCTGCCATTGGTCTGATAGAGTCTACGACATGGCTCTTCGGCGGAATATCAATGGCTGCGATAATGGGATTCTCCGTTCAGGCGGCACACTTTATCGGAGCCAACGACTTCAAGAAGACCCGCCACGTGTTCCGCATCGGCATTGCCTCCATGGCTGTCCTTGCCATAGTGGTGCTCGGCATATGCTTTGCCATTGCCAAGCCCCTGCCCTATTGGCTCGGCGGAGGAAGCGACATCGCACCATTGTCAACGAGCTATTTCCTCGTATACTGCATATCGCTGCCCATCTATCAGTTCGGCATGCTTGCCTCATCGATGCTGAAAAGCTCAGGCAACATGAAGATACCAAGCATGGCAAGCATCCTGATGTGCATCTGCGATGTAGTGTTCAACTTCTTCCTTATCTTCCCGCCACACGACTTCAATATCGGAGGCTTCAGCATTCATCTGCCTGGTGCAGACATGGGACTCGTCGGAGCGGCTCTCGGTTCTGCCCTCGCCTATGTCGTTACGGGTACCTTATTGGTATGGATTGCCGTCAGAAAGGCACCGATGATTTCCCTCAAGGGCGAGAAGTTCACTATCCATCCTGCCGGCAAATATCTGCGCCATGCTCTGAGAATCAGTTCGCCGATGGCTTTGCAGTATGTACTGATGAGCGGAGCACAGATTGTAAGTACGATGATTGTTGCGCCATTGGGAAACTTTGCCATTGCCGCTAACACGTTTGCCATAACGGCAGAGAGCCTATGCTATATGCCGGGATATGGCATCGGCGAGGCTGCTACAACACTTATCGGACAGAGTATCGGAGCAAACCGACGCGACCTTACAAAACGTTTTGCCTATATGACTTTAGCCTTGGGCATGGCGATAATGGCGGTTATGGGACTGGTGATGTATGTGTTTGCGCCGGAGATGATCGGAGTGATGACTCCTGTGACGGAGATACGCATTCTCGGCATTGGTGCCTTGCGCATAGAAGCTTTTGCAGAACCGATGTTTGCCGCCGCCATCGTTGGCAACTGTATCTGCATCGGCGCCGGCGATACTAAGATTCCGTCAATAATGAACTTCGGCAGCATGTGGCTCATCCGACTGTCATTGGCTGCGTTCCTCGCTCCGAGATATGGTCTCGCAGGAGTATGGTTTGCCATGGCAACGGAACTTATCTTCCGCGGAATAATCTTCCTCGTCAGAATTTACAGAGGCAAATGGATGTACCGCCACGTGACTTCTACCGAACAACAGGCATAATAAAACTTAAAGGCTGAACTCCACCAACGGAATTCAGCCTTTTCTTTTTTGTATATTATTGGTCTTATGCTATAGACACGGAACATCAATTCCGGATTTCAATACTCTCGTTTCTGATAGCAAGAAAAGCAAAAACGACTGTTACGGCAAGCGGTAACAGGTACATCGTCGCGGGGATATCCGAGACGTTGAGAGTAGAGATATGCCGGAAAAAAGACATTACAAGCATCAGGGCGGAATTAATGAAACCAAGGACTTCCGTCTTTCCCACCTGTTGAACACCCGACAATACTCCGGAAAGCAACAATAACACCACACCTGCTATGCTGCAGACCACGGTCCATATACGTGAAAGCCATACAATGCGCCTGTCGTCAAGGGCATCGATACGGTTCATTACAGACTGCGAGAATCCGTTGTCTGCCATATGCTGCTCCGCAACAGGGCTGAAGAACTGTTGCAACATCTTGTCGTTATCGTCTTTCATATCCATTCTGCTTTAAATATGTAGTAAGTTTTTCTTTCCCTCTGAACAGGTGCGACTTCACCGTATTCCTGGGCATTCCCGTTATGTCTGCTATCTTCTCTATAGGTTGTCCGTCAATGAGCTGCAGCGTTATGCATGTACGTTCCTCTGGCTTCAGTATGGCAAGAGCTTTTATTATATCCATGCTGAGCGCAGCATCGGTGCCGAACGATTCGGTGGTGTGCGCAGCCACGGAGGGAGCATCAACATCTTCCGTTGCGTGATGACAGCGCAGATAGTCGTAATGCACGTTGTAGGCTATACGCATTATCCATGTAGAGAAGGATGACAGTCCGCGAAACTTCCCGATGTTGGTATATGCCTTTATGAATGTGTCTTGTGCCAAGTCGTCGGCAAGCTGCCCGTCGCCCAGCGTAAGACTGAGCAGGAAGCGGCGCACCTGCGACTGGTATTTGCGCAACAGGGAGTCGAAGGCTCGCCTGTTGCCAAATACCGCAACTTGTGTAACAAGAGTTATGTCATTCATAATTTGGAACTTGAGTTATTCTATAACTTCAATTTGATTCGTATCTTCGGTTCAGAGCTGGCCGTTGTCTGTTGACGGCTCCGTTCCCTTGCCTTCGCCATTTGCCTTTACTGAGCCTGAGTCTGCCGCATTGCCACTGTCATTTTGACTGTTTTCATCCTTCACCATGTAGTCTGGTGCAATTTTCTTCTTAGTGGTCCAGGCTATTACAGCCTGCCCTACTCCATAGAAAGCCAAGGCGAAGCCAAAACCTGTAAAGAAGCTGCTGTCTATAAATAGGGATATTCAGTAAATAGCTAACTAATTATTTGTCAGTGCGTTATATTATTTGTACCTTTATAAAAAATCCCCCGACCGACCCATCACGGGCAGA
>URLQ01000202.1 GCA_900548745.1 uncultured Prevotella sp. | reverse complement strand
CAAGGGGAAAGAGCAGGTGAAGCAGCACCGATTGAAAGAGCCGGACAAGTCGAAATACGAGATTTACACGGCTGTGAGGAATGAAATCGGCAAATCCCGAGACTGGCGGCAGTTGCAAGAGCGACTGGCGGAAAAGGGCATCGAAATCCGCTTCAAGTACAAAGGGCGGACAGACGAGGTGCAGGGCATATCCTTTTCCAAAGGTGAATACACGTTCAAGGGGTCGGAGATAGACCGCAGCTTCAGTTTCTCCAAACTGGATAAGCATTTCGGGAACGCAGGAATGGATACCGCAGAAAATAGCCGGCAGCAGATAGTTTCCGCATCCATTCTGGAGCCTGAGCAAACACCGCAAAGGAACGACAGTCCTTCAATGGGCGGCTTGTTCAGCCTGTTTGATGTTTCGTCGTCTGCTCCATCGGACGAAGAAATCGACTGGAATCTGAGAAAGAAGAAGAAAAAGAAAAGACAACTTAAACTGTAAACGGATATGGAAGAAAATTTGATTTTAGAGGGGCTTCTCTCCATGGTCACGGAACTGAAGGAGAAGCAGGAAGCGCAGGTGACGCCAGCCGGACGCGAGGAAACCCTTTCCCGACTGGAGGCTATAGAACGGGCATTGTCTGAGTTACGCAGGAACCCGGCGGTTCCCGAAAAAGAGTTGCAAGACATCCTGACCCGGCTTGCCGAACTGCGGAAATCAGGACAGGAACAACGGCAATCTTTCGGGGAGGTCAAGAATTATGTAGTAGCCACTTTCGGCTGTCTCAAGGAAATGCTGGAAACAATGAAGCGGTACCATGATGAGCGCATGGCAGAAAAAGAAGAAGCCAAACCCGTACCGTTTCATCGGCGGATTTACAACAAAGTAACTTCTTTGGTACGCCCGAAGCTATTCCTCTTTTCGGCAGGTCTGATTGTCTGTGCCACGTCCCTGTTCCTGAATGTCCGTCTGGCTGAACGGATGGGGCAGTTGCAGGACAACGACATGAAATACCGTTATCTGCTGATGCAGGGACAAGCGGACGGCAATACCCTTGAAAGACTGGAGAATAAGTTCAAGTGGCAGCGGGACGAGCGTTTTATCCGCAACCTGACGGATTCGGTACTAGATTTTGAGGAACGTTGCCGCAGGCAGGCGGAAGCCTTGGAACGGGCAAAGCTGCTTAATGAGCAGGCTGAGCAGTTGAAAAAGGAAGCTGATAGGTTAGGAAATCAGTAAATAGCAAAAAGCCGAGGTGAAGGATAAGTCCCATAACTTCGGCTTTTGAGTTTAATAGTTATACGTAATTCAAACAGACTATTTTTTTTAGACAAGCCTTGACCATCGTCAAGGTTTATATGATATTTTCACGAAAAAAGAAAAGTGAAATCTTATTGTTAAGATTTTATTTTATATTTGCGCCGCTTAAAAGGAAAACAAATATATGTAGAACAAAAAACTACTTTTTATGGCAAACTTATCAAAAGAAGGCAATATTCAACATAAACTTGGATTTGCCGGGTTACTCATCACATTGGGTATTGTTTTTGGTGACATTGGAACATCGCCACTCTATGTTATGAAAGCCATCATTCATACTGGAGAAGCTCTTGATGAAAATTATGTTTTAGGCGCATTGTCTTGTATCATATGGACGCTTACTCTTCAGACTACGGTGAAATATGTGCTGGTGGCTCTCCGTGCCGACAATAACGGGGAGGGTGGCATACTTGCGCTTTATGCCCTTTTACGCCGCCACAGAAGAAGGTGGATTTACATCATTGCCATTATCGGTGCGAGCACTTTGCTTGCTGATGGTATTATCACTCCAGCCATTACGGTCACAACTGCCATAGAAGGACTTGAAAGTATCAGTCCGCATCTGCCTGTGATTCCTATTACACTGACCATTATTACCATTATATTTTTCGTTCAGCGTTTTGGTACAGAAAATATAGGACGGTCATTTGGCATATTTATGCTACTTTGGTTCCTGCTTCTTGGAATCGCCGGAGCTATCAGTCTGACTTCCTATCCTCAAGTATTCAAGGCATTCAATCCTTACTATGCCATACGGTTATTAGTGGAATCCCCCCACTGGTTTCTGATATTGGGTGCCGTTTTCTTGTGTACCACTGGTGCAGAAGCCTTATACTCTGATTTAGGGCACTGTGGCAGACGAAATATTACGGTCAGTTGGATATTTGTAAAGGTGATGCTTATTCTAAATTATTTGGGGCAAGGAGCGTGGGTATTGCATCATCCGGAAAGTGCAGAAGGTACAGTGAACCCATTTTATTCAATCATGCCACAAGAAATACTGTTGTTTTCCATAGCAATGGCTACCGGGGCAGCTATTGTTGCGAGCCAAGCTCTAATAAGCGGTTCATTTTCCATATTGAGTGAAGCTATGAACTTGAATTTCTGGCCTCGTATGCGTATTAAGCACCCTACCAACGTAAAAGGTCAGTCATTTATTCCAATGGTAAACCTTGTAATGTATATTGGAGTAATATTTACTATATTGTTGTTTCGAGATTCCACCCACATGGAAGCCGCTTATGGACTTGCCATAACTATTACAATGTTGATGACAACATTGTTGTTGGGATTCTATTTGCATATGCATAACATTCCACGCATTCTATCAATACTGTTTGTCGGCGGATATTGTGTTATTGAAGGTATTTTCCTTGCTGCAGACCTGTCCAAATTTATGGTCGGAGGTTGGTTTACGCTGTTAATAGGTGGATTATTATGTTTTATCATGTTTGTATGGGTAAGTGCCAACAAAATTCGTCGAAAACATATGTCTTCCAAACGGTTAAGTGAATACTACAACATTATTTCTGATATTAAGGCGGACGAAAGCATATCCAAATATGCTTCTAATCTTGTCTATGTGAATCATGCAGACAAAGAAGGTTGTGTGGACGATAAATTGTTGTATTCCATAATCAATAAGCAACCTAAACGGGCAGATCATTATTGGCTTATTAACCTTGAATTTGTGGATACACCAGACACACTTGAATATAATTGTTCCACATTAATAAAAGGGACATTGTTTAGTATAACCATGCGTATAGGTTTTCGTATAGAACCGCGCGTGAGCCTTTATTTACGACAAGTAGTTGATGACCTTGTTGCGGATGGTGAAGTAGAACTAACAAGCTCTTATCCTTCATTGCATAAGAATGGCATACCGGGTGATTTTCGCTTTATTATTATCCACCGGATATATTATCCTGAAGATTCCCGTAACCGCCGACAAAATTTGCTGATGAGCCTTTATGCCTTAATTAGAAAGATAGGCATTGGAGAACCGAGTGCGTTGGGGCTTGACACATCGGTTGTTGTTGTCGAGCGTGTACCGTTAATTATAGCTAATAGGGCAAAACATATTCGTCGTATAGAGCGGATTAAGCCTGAAAAATGCGATAATGATGCTAATATAGTCTTGGAAGAACAGAATGTATCATAAGTGACTTGCTATAATTATCGTCTGCATTTACGGTTTAGTTCTGTCTTTTGTATATACATCCAAACTAACCTAAACCTATTCTTGTTGGCAGTAATAAACGTGCTGGCGAAAAGAGAAAGAATGGCTTTCCTTCTTTTCGCCAGTAGTGTTTTTTATTGCTAATAGTTTGCAGTTGAAATGAACTTCTTAATTTCCTCTTCAGTGGGAAGTTCTATCATATACTTTTGCACGAAAATATTCGGGTCTAATCCGGCAGTGGCGTACTTTACCAACGTGTCGCCCTTCTCAGTACAAAGCAGGATGCCGACAGGCGGATTGTCGTCGGGCTGCATCACTTCCGCCTTGAAGTAGTTAAGGTATAGGTTCAGTTGCGAAGCGTACTCATGGCGGAACTTGTCTATCTTCAATTCCACGATGACATGGCATTTCAAAATGCGGTGGTAAAACACGAGGTCGGCAAAGAAATAATCCCCGTCTATCAGGATTCTCTTTTGGCGTGCTTCGAAGCAGAAGCCATGTCCCATTTCCAACAGGAAGCGTTGCAGGTTGTCGAGAATGGATTGCTCCAAGTCGTTTTCCGTTACCAAAGTACGGTCGTTCAATCCCAAAAACTCCAACGTAACGGGCGTGTTAATAATGTCTTTGGGCTGTAATTGCATGGCTTGCCGCTGCACCAAGGCAGACAAGGTTTCCTTATTTTGGGATAATCCGCTGCGTTCGTAATAGAGGGAATTGATTTGCCGCTCCAATTCCTTTACTGACCAGCAGCCCCGAATGGCTTCCATTTCGTAGAAAGCACGTTTTACAGGGTTATCAATGGGTGAAATTACATTCAAATGGGTAGAGGATAGGCGGCTAAACAACTTTTCGGGTGGGGTAATCCATTTGTTTTGATCCGATTGAATGTATTGAGAAGATTC
>URLQ01000201.1 GCA_900548745.1 uncultured Prevotella sp. | reverse complement strand
AGCGTGCTCAAATTTCAAAGTTGGAGAAAGGTACAAGTGTTATCACATTGCCAACAATGAGTCGTGTATTCCAAGCTTTAGGTATCGCAACAGCCACTCTTGATTTGGGTATTGCAGGCAAGATTGCGTTGTGGTAAGATAATTAATAAATAAAACCTGAAATATATATCATCATACCCTCTAAGAAAGATGAAATACAACAATATAGATTATCAAAGATGTGTACTTATATGCATGGTCGTGATGATACACATCGTGAATTTCAGTACACTATACCCTGACGTAAAAAACTTTATAAACTTCTTTTTCATGCAAGCGTTTTTGTTGATTACAGGCTATTTGGTAAACATCAGAAAAACGTATAAGGAATTTGCGTCTTACACCATGAAGATTCTCATTCCTTATATAATAATGGTTACCGGTTATGCTTTTGTATCAACATTACTACCAGTAAGAGATGGGGTAAACGAATTTACAATACCTATAATTCTTAATACGATATTTGTCACCTCTATTGGTCCATATTGGTTCTTGTACACAATGGCTATATGTGGGGTAATATATTATTTGACATTCAATTTGGTTGGCAAATGGAGCATAATGGGCAAATTGTGCTTATTTGCCACATTTCTTATGTTAGTCTCACAATACACTCCAGTTCTTAATTCTACGAATGCAGCTTTTTATTTCACTGGTGTCTGTTTGCGTCTGTCTGAAAAACGTCTTGATGAAATTATAAAACCATCGTTGTGGAGTATTCTGCCTTTCATAGCAATAGCAAGTTTCCCAAACTATAAAAATTGGAACTTTTTAGCGGTTACAATATTAGCATTGTCATTCCTTTCTTTCGTTCCGAAACTCATACAGAGTATCAATAACAAGAAGGTCTTGGGAATTATAGGATATATCGGAAGAAACACACTTCCTATATACCTTTTTCATCCAATATTCACAATGGGAGGCAAGTTAGCATTGCCACTATTCCATTTTGATAATTCTGGGGGGGGGTACATACGGTCTTCACTATTGCCGTTAGCATAATCGGAAGTATTGCTATTGCTGCAATCCTTGACAGATGTCACCTGTCTTATATTTTTGCGAGAAAAAGGTTCTTACGCTAATCATATCAACGATAAAATAAAACAGGTAGAATTTGAGAATGGACAATGAGACAAGGTATATTTGCTATCATGTGCAATCTGGGTAGGATTATATAAGAGTGATGTTATTGCATTGATACCCAATACTTGTTGCTTGGTGGTCACTTGAAATGTTCCCAAAATGAGAATACAAGTATAACATTGCCTAAAAACAACACATTCATTTATATTCTTTAACTAAATGTTATGCAGTCATCAAGCTGTTTGTGTATCTATATCAAGATAGATAGTACGAAAAATCGCTCATGGCTTCAAATATAACAACATTAGTAGAAAAAGCGAAACAAGGTGACGCTGACGCTTTCAGCACATTATACCAAATGTATTATCCTAAGATGAAAGGGATATGCATCAATATTCTTAGAGAGGACAAGGCTGTCGTTGACGACCTTGTCCAAGATGCTTTTATACTTGCGTTTGTTTCATTGAAAGAGTTGAAGAATACTCATATGTTTAGTCAATGGCTTACAAGTATCACTACTAACCTTAAATCACTTTTAGATATTTCAATGCTTGATATAGTCCGTCATCATCGACAGTATTTGTAACATGGTCTGCCGCAGCCTTTACTGTTTGAGATGCGTTCCCCATTACTACGCCGATTTTAGCTTCCCTTATCATAGGAAGATCATTGCCTCCATCTCCGAAAGCAACCGTCTGGGAAAGGGGAATGCCCTGCCATGCAATCATATCTTTCATGCCCTTTGCCTTATCTACTCCTTTTGCTGTAATATCAATAAATTCAGGACACCATCGGCTTGATATGACATTACTTAATAAAGGCAAAATAGCCTGTTCTTCCTTTGGTGTTACCACAGGTGTAAGTTGCAATATGCGTTGTCCGAGAATCGTTTGCAGTGATGTGCTTTCCTGGAGGTCCTGAACATTCAGCATATCTTTGAAGATATGGTCTGCTACCGGATTGTTGTTGTACATCATAATGTCCTGCTCCCCGACAATCATGCAGGCAAACCCCATCTTGTCCGATTGTTCTATCACAGAGGTAACCTGATCCATCGGAATCGGACAACAAGAAATCACTTGTTTGCCGGAAAAACAATATGCGCCGTTAGCCGTGATATAGCCATCGACCAAGTGTTTTATTTCTTCAATATTGTTTATAAGCCCGTATGGGCGTCCTGTAGCGATGTATATGTCGGCCCCATTTTCTTTCGCAAGTGTCAATCCGTATATGGCCGACTCCGGAATCTTGTGGTTCGTGAAACTCACGAGCGTACCGTCTATGTCAAAAAATAGAGATCTTTTCATTCTTCATGCCTTTCATTAAATGAAATAAGCGACCATGAGTATCGCACGGTCGCTTATTCCACTATTAAAATCAAATGTTATTTACTCAAGGAAATAATCTCTCCGTCTTCAGGAATGAGCAATTTATCATTTCCTATTTTCATTTTCTTCGCCTCATTCCGTAAAACAGCTCTGGTGGTAAGGCAATGATCCACCGCATCCATGTGTACGGCAATGATTTTCGCGTTGCCGCTTTCTTGTATCAATGCCATGACCTGCCGTTCGTCCATGATGATGGGCGTAGCGTCGTAACCGCCGGGCATTACGGCTCCGCCGGAATTAACCACGATATAGTCAGGATTATATCTTCCGATATTGTCGGCAATACCTTGTGTCCAAACTCCATCACCGATTATATAAACGGTAGGATGTCCGGAGGCCTTCAGGACAAACCCCGAAGCGTCTCCCATGTTTTTCAGCATGCGGCCAGTGCCGTGTTGCGCATCCGTGCGAATGATCGTGATACCGTCATATACCACACTGTCGGCAATGGCTTCGGCATTATAGAAGTTGCAGTTAAGAAAGTATTGTTCATCGGCTTGTTGTCCGAACAATTTCAGCGACTTATCCAATACAGCCGCTGCCGTTGGGTCGAAATGGTCAACGTGAGCGTGGGTAACCAATATGAGGTCAAGCCCCTTGGTGATTTCGTCTACTTTCATTGGCAATTCTACCATCGGTGTTTTTACTTTGCCTCTCACGCTTCCTAATGCGCCCTTAGGTGAAAGCATCGGGTCGAGCAGAATATGATGCCCGGCATAGTCAATAAGCAGGGTTGCATTTCTAACTAACTGAATTTGGAATTCTGCAGCATTTCCGCGCGCATAGACGCACAGAAACAGACTGATAAATAGAAGAGTTGTTGTAATTCGTTTCATTGTCTCAAATTTTAAGTTTTAATTTCGCTGCAAAATTAATACATTTGAGACAGAAAGGCACTACCATAGATTTACGGAATACTACCATTTTGATAACCGCTTACGAATTCACATACAGTTTGTCCTGTCTGCGACTTGAAGAAACGCATCATGTGGTTCGGCTCCGAGAAATGAAGCGAGAAAGCCACTTCCTTAACCGACAAACCGGAAAACAACAAACGGCTTTTGATTTCTTCCACCATACGACTCCTGATCATATCCGACACCGTTGTTCCGAATTGTTCCTTGACGTTTTTATTCAGGCAAATCCTGCTCACTCCCGTCATTTCGGCGTAATCGTTAACGGTAAGATTATCGGCAATATGCTTTTCCAAAAGCTGTCTGAACTTATAGGCATAATTGTTTTTCGGGGCACCGAAAGGTAGAGTGTATTCCTTGGCGTATACCCGGTTGAGTTTTATCAGCAGGCTGTACAGGGAGGACAGCAGCATGTGATAGCTGTCTGCCACTGGATGTACCTGTTCATATGCCATATCGTCAATATAATCAGCGTACCGGCACATTTCGTCGGCATCTATCTCCAACAACGGCGGACAGACTGTCTGATAACAGTACAACAGGCGGTAAACGAAATATTTGTCGGAAATCAAGTTACTGATAAACTCCTCTTGGAAAATAACGAACTTGAAATCAAGGGCATCTTCATCCACCTCCCATTTTTGCCGCTGAAAAGGAGAGATGAAAAGAATCATATTGTCATGTATAGGTATTGTCCTGTCACCAAGAAGAATCCTCCCGTTACCTTTCAGGAAAAAGAATATCTCAAAAAAGTCGGACTTAAAAGGAGAGAAATCGGAAATGTTGCCTTTCAAATCTTTTTTGGGACCGACTTTCATCAGAAAATCAACTCCACATTCTGTTTTGCTAAATTCTATCAATTTCATAATCAAATACCTTTGGACTCCACAAAGTTACCAAAACTATATTAAACTCGCGGTAAAAATGTAGGAAAACAGTATGATAGGCTACATTTCTATTGGTTCT
>URLQ01000200.1 GCA_900548745.1 uncultured Prevotella sp. | reverse complement strand
GTCATCGAAGATGCGTTCCTTCCCTCCACGGAGGTTATAGAATTCGACAATCTCTCGCACGGAAGACTCGTAGTCATTAGTCAGGATGCAGCGGTAGGTATATTCGCCTTCCCAAAGGTCAAGCACGCCGTCAAAGCGCTTCTGCCTTTGGATTACAAGACGGTATGCCTTCCCTTTCCATTTCTCAACAAGAATGGAGTTCAGTTCAAACTCAATGCCGCCCAGTCCCTCCTTCTTCCACCCTCTGAGCGCAAAGATGTCATCGTAGAGCGAACCGCAGCGGTTTCCCCAAAGACAAAGGCGGCGAAAAACATGCAGAATCGGAAGAAGACCTCCTCGAACACCGCACAGACGGCACAGACGCTTTCGATACACTCTACATCGGAGCCGAGAAATTCCCATTCCACGATACCTTCGCCCTCTCCGTGTCGGGCGTATCGTGATTGTCAGTTGGCAATCTATGTGCCAACTGATATTTTTTTCGAGCCTTTAGTCAATTAGGGCGGTTATCGTTCAGGAATAATGAAAAATTTTCATTAACTTTGCACCCCAATTTGATAGCCCTATGCAGAAAGTTAACAGACTAAAAGTAATCCTGACTGAGAAGAAGTTGACAAATTTGTGGCTTGCCCGGCAACTGGATGTAAATCCGACAACGGTCTCAAAATGGTGCACAAATTCTTCACAGCCCGATATTCTGACTTTTCTGAAAATCGCGAGTTTACTTCAGTTGGATGTGAATGCGCTATATGATGAAAAGGTTGTCAGTGACATCAGCGAGGGCATAGGAGTATATGAACTATGATTAAAAGAATAGGACATCGTATAAATATTATCCTGTTGTCGATAGCTGTATTGACAACATGCAGTTGCGACCGGCACGGAACGGCTTGGAATGAAATGGATAAGGCGGAGAACCTTATGGATGCCAAGCCTGATTCAGCCCTTGTCGTATTGGAAAACATACCGGCTTCAAGTGTCAAGGGTAAAGAGGCGGCGGCCAGATATGCGCTACTTAAATCTATGGCGTTGGACAAAAACTGCATTGACACGACAACTCTCGATGTCCTTCAGCCGGCCATTGACTATTACATCAAGCATGGTACTCCCGATGAGCAGCTTCGGACATATTATTATCAAGGCCGGATTTATCAGAATCAGGGCGATGATGATTCGGCGATGCAGTCTTTCATGAAAGGCTGTGATTTGGGAGAAAGCATAACGGACACATTATTGCTGGCTCATACATTGGTGGCACAGGGTACTTTGTATTTCAAACAATACAAGACCGGCGAGTTTATCCATAACAATGAAGAAGCGGCAAAGTTATATGGAGCTATCGGCAAAAACAACCTCGAAATCAAGAGTTATACAAATGCCATTGATGGCTACGTTATGCTGGAAGACAAATCTGCGGCAGACAGTATTCTATCCATTTGTGTGCCTTTGGTACAGAAGAATCCTGACGGAGAAGCATATCTGTTCCCTTCCTTACTGTCTTATACAATAGAATTTTGTTCCCCCGATGAAATCAAAGCCTTTTTAGATGAATATCAGGATTTGGAACTGACAAAAGATGAGACTATGGATTTTGCCCGTGGATATTCAAAAATTGGGGAGTATGATAAAGCAATAACCCTTCTTTCGGGAATAAGTCTGACTGAATCCGCTTGGGATTCGCTCAAATATGCGTCGGTAAAGATTGATATTTTAGAGAAACAAGGTAAATATGAACAAGCCTTTATTTTATATCGGAATTACTCTGCCGCCCTTGAACGTCATCAAAAAGAACTGCTTTCACAAGACCTGCTGTTTGCCGATAAGAAGCATCATCTTGAAATGAAAAACCTTATGGAGATTCAGGACAGAGACAGGATTATTTGGGGAACGTTGTGCGGTATATTCGGTTTGGTCATACTTGTGGGCTGGCTGTATTACCGTGGTTACCTTAGCAAGACCAAGCGCATCCTGGCAGAGAAAGAGAATGAGAATCTGAGACTTGAGCAGGAAAACCTGCGTAAAGAAAAAGAAAAGGCGGAACTTGAAACAGCCAACCTCAAATTAGAAATCGCTCAGTTGGAAGGCGAACGTGACAATCTGAAGGAATTGCAGAGGGAACAGTCTGAGTTGGCAAAACCTATCCAGGATGTCATACAGAAGCGGCTTAATATACTCAACGGCCTGTTGGCAAAAGAGATAACCAATAATGAGAGCTATGCAGAGCCGTACAACAAGTGGATTGAGACTGTCCGTAATGACAAAACGAAGTTCATGGACTCCACCCGTCTTGCTTTCGTTGCGTCGCATCCCAAGTTAATGGAATATCTCGAACAGCATGGACTATCCACAGATGAAATCAATTACCTATGTTTGTATGCAATTGGTTTGCGAGGCAAGGAAGTAGGAGAATATATACAAATAAAGCGTCATTACATCATAAGCCATGAAATCCGAAAGAAACTTGGCATAGATGAGCATGAGACCAATATAGGTCTTTATATCCGCAGGCTGATGAAAGATTTTGAAAAGTAAGCCGTAATTTTATCCTAATGAGCAATAGTAGCGCCGTCCTTATGGTAAGGATGGCGTTTTTCGGTAGCGAAACCGTAAATTTTGTGTTATTATATTAGAAGTATCACAAAAGTACAATGGAAACAAATGAGTTTATATATAATGTTAGGCACTTGCGAAAGGATTTGCTTCTACAGGCAAGGCGTTATTTCGACAACACCGAGGATGCAGAAGATGCTGTTCAAGAAACTCTTGCGAAACTATGGGTGGCAAAGAACAATATTTTCGATGCAGGAAAAATGAGAAATATGGCTTCTGTTGTCTGTAGAAATGTTTCGCTGAATATGTTGCGGAAAGCCAAATGCACGCTATCCTTAGAAGACGCTGAGGTAATAGCTGTGCATGACAATCCACAAGTAAAAATGGAGGAGTCAGAAGACTTATGCAAGCTGGAGAGGTGCATTCATGCGCTAAGTGATAAACAGCGGGCGATACTCAGAATGAGAAATGTGGAAAATATTTCATACACTGACATAGCAAAGATAATAGGGACATCGGAATCTTCCGTCCGTGGCATGATAAGCAAAGCAAGGAAGGAACTATTAAGAAATATGAAAGGAATAGAATTATGAAACAGACAAGGGAATATATAAAAGAACTGCTTGACAAGTTTTTGGAGGGACAAACAACTGAAGCAGAAGAACAGATACTGTCCAAGTATTTCTGTGAAGCCAATAACATTTCGCCAGCGTGGCAGAAATATAAACAGTTGTTTATGAGCTTCAAGACAGACGCTTATGATTTCAGTAAAGAAGAAATTGATGCTCTGTTGGTTCCCAACCAGTTGAAGAAGCCATCTGTCATACCTCTGTGGACTTTGGTCTCTGCAGTAAGTGCGGCAGTAGTACTGCTACTACTTGTCTGGCATCCTTGGATAGGCGATAAAGTCAATGCGATATCGCCGATTGCCAGAAACAATTCGGTAGATGTAGCAGAAACAAAAACACGTGTTGATGAAGTAAAGACACATGAAGAACCCGACGTGCAGATAACACAAAAAACGTATCTTCTTTCTGAAACAAAATTACCTGTTAGCAAAACGCCCAAGGAGAAATGCCGTAAGCATTTAGTATCAGAGCCTTTAAAGGTACAAGAAACATCAGCCTCAGAAATGATAGACATCGTTTATACTTTGGCAGATTTAAGTCCTGATGATGTAAACATCAATGTATCTCCTGTTTGCAATGGTTTTGCAGTAAATGCCACGGACGGTAATTCGTATATAATGAAACTTAGCGCCGAGGGGACACTTTCGTTAGAACAAACATCTCTATTAATAAATATATAAATTACAAAGTAAAAATGAAAAAGACAATTTTATTTCTGCTCGTTGCACTACTGAATATTGCAACAATGAGCGCACAGGAAGTCAAAAAGACAATCTATGTGATTGATGGTAAGAAGGTGGAGAACTTCGATGGTTCACAACTCAAAGGCAAGACTATCGTAAACTATACGATAGACTCTGAACATAACATTCACGCCATTTTCACCTCTGACTATAATACAAATGGTCGCAAAATCGGCAATGTGAAAATAATCTCTAACTCAATAAAGGAAGAGGTCAAAGAGAGTGAACCTGGCAAATCAACCTCTGAGTCTATCCATGTTGATTCAAAAGATCAAGTGGTATTTGTGTTGAATGGTAATGTCGTACCTTATTCAAGTGTAAAGGAAGTTCCGTCTTCTAGAATTGTTTCGATGAATGTCATCAAGAACAAGAAAGATCCGGATTATATCAAATATGCGAAGAATGCAAAACTACCACCCAAGTGCATTATCGTGGTAACAACAAAGTAATCTAAGTTTTGTATGAATTATCACGAAACGGTAGGTGTGAAGGCGAATTATACTACAATGGAAAGAACTGTAGTATATATTTGCCTTCTTTTACTTGTCATCTACCCTCAGCAGATAAACCGTCAGTTCCAACTCGACATAGACCGTC
>URLQ01000199.1 GCA_900548745.1 uncultured Prevotella sp. | reverse complement strand
CAGCATAACAATCAAGCAAGCTTGTTGTTCTGCATTCGGTTTGCATTATCTTTGCATAAGATAAGCTGCACCTCAGCATAACAATCAAGCAAGCTTGTTGTTCTGCGTTCGGTTTGCATTATCTTTGCATAAGATAAGCTTTGGCTCGGCATAACATCCAAGCAATCTTGTAACGATGATGAACAATGGCATGAATATACTTGAGCGGCAGATGGCTAATGATGAGGACATCTGCTGTTCGTGTGGTAATATAAATTCTTTTCCGAAAGCGTTTTTCGACAATTTCCACGTTGCCGATGTGGGTATCATTGTTTGTACATCGGGCAGGTTCTCGTTCCGCTGCGAGGATGCGGAATACGTGGTGAACAGTGGCGAGACGGCTTTCCTCTCGCATGGCGTGTATTTCTCCGTTACCGGTCACAGTGCCGACTGCTCCGTGGTTATCATTCTATACCGTGTGGATTCCATACGCAATATACTGGGCAGTACTGTGGTGGGGATGCGGTTTATGAATATCCTGAATCCGAAGGCGTGCTGGGTGATGCACACCGGCCATGAGGCGGAGCTGACGAAATATTCGGAACTGCTTGCCGTGGGTAACAGCGATGATAATGTGTTTGCCTTCAACGAGCGCCGGCTGCTCCTGCTCTCGCTGACCTACAGGCTTTGCAGCATCTTCCGCGAAATATCAAAGAAGGGCGACAATGCTTCGAGCCGCAAACTCGAAACCTATATGCAGCTGATGCAGCTCATCGACCGCCATTATACAAGTGAGAGGGGAGTGAGGTTCTATGCCGACCGCCTGTGTCTCTCGCCCAAGTATCTCACTTCGCTCGTCAAATCCGTATCTGGCAGCAGTGTGCAGCAACTTGTGTTCAAGGCAATAACGAAGAAGGCGATTTCCCTTATCACCACCACCGACCAGAGTATAAAGGAGATTGCCGACCAACTGAATTTCCCCAATGCCTCAGCCTTCGGCACATTCTTCAAGAAGCAGGTGGGAATGTCGCCCGTGAACTATAGGCAGAAGGAAAAGCAATAAGCTTCCTCATCCTTTGCAGACTGTTATTTATTTTCTGCACGAGATTCGTGCAGCTTTTGAAGGAAACTGCACAAAGTTGATGCAAGTTTTAAAGAAAACTGCACGAGATTGATGCAGATTTCGGCAAAAACTGCATCGATTTGATGCAAAATCTATAGCGTATTGAACAGTTATTTGAATATTTCAAGCGTAAACTTCATGAAACACCAACCAACTTGGTTCGCTATGTAGTGAAGGACGACATTGAGACAGGCTATGCCAATGTGCTTCCGTTGTGGGCTTTCGGACTGTTGTATTGAGAGGAATAATTCTTCTTGAAATGAGATAAGCTGCACCTGCGCAATGCAAAAATGATTGTTTTTTTTGTTGTTTCCTGATTTCTTACTAAATTTGTGCAAACATTTAATTTTCAAAACATATAAATACATTAAAACTATGAATAGACTAATGGCTTTGGCTACTGTGTGTTGTGGATTTGCTTCGGCAGCGGCACAGGATGTGATTGTGAAGAAAGACGGTACGACAATCCTTGCAAAGGTGATTGCCGTAGGGGATGATGTGGTGGAATACAAAAAACATTCAAACCTGAATGGCCCAACGTATAAAGTCAATGTGGACAAGCTCCTTTCTGTGAACTATGAGAACGGCGAGAAAGACATGTTTGAGTCGGCAGCGGCAAGTCCTGCTGCCGGAGGCTCTGATATGGTGTCTTTTGGCAAATCATCTGCCGATGTTGTTGAAAAGAACAGGCAGTTGATAGCTGCGTACAACAGTGTGACCCCCAAATGGACGGCGAAGCAGAAGGATAATGATGCAAAGCATCTGCTGAACGTGGTGAGACTTGCCGAAAACAGTGTGCTGGAGAATGATGACGTGAAACTGGATATTACGCTTAGCGATGTGGCTTACGACAAACTTCTGGCAGAGAAACTCGTGTTTGTAGATTACAGCAGTGGCAAGAATGCAAAGCTCCAGTATGCCGTAGATATGTATCAGAATTATGCGCTTGGAGTGAAGGTGCAGAACAAGACGAACCACACCATATATATAGATTTAGGCAACACGTTCCTGACAAGAAGCGGTGAGGCACAGGCTTACTATGTGCCTTCGTCTACAGTCACGTCGAATGGCAGTACAGCTGGAGGAAGCGTCAATCTGGGTAGTGTTGCCGGTGCCGTAGGCATTGGCGGAGCGCTGGGTACGCTTGCAGGAGGAGTGAATGTGGGAGGTGCCAACAGCACTACGGTGTCAAAGGTGGAGTATGCACAGAGGGTGCTTGCCATACCGCCGATGAGTAGTAAGATGCTCGACCTCAAGCTGCTGTTCGATGATTCTCCCAACGCATACAGATACGTGGTGCAGAAGGATAAGTCAACGTCACGTTTCCGTTGTTTTACTGCCGTAGGGCAGTTCGACGGGCTTAAGGTGGGCGACATCATACACTGGTCTCCGGACGACACGATGATGAACTGGGGATTCTATCTCTCTTATGCCTTCGACGAGGCATGCTCGCAGCAGGCTGCCGTGCGTTTTGACATGTATGTCAGCGACAGCTATGGCATAACACAGAAGATGAAGGCATGGAGCACGGATTACGTTCTTGACGAGTTGCAGGGGGCAAAGCAAGTGCCGCTTCGTCTGTTTCTCCCGAACAAGGGTAAGAACGGAAAAAACTGTTCGATGCTTAATATAGAGAAGAATTGACGGCATTGCAGATGATTCCACACCGGTATGCAGACAAATAAGAAAGTGTGTCAAAGCTCGCAGACCAGTGAGCTTTGACACACTCTATATTTACCGCATGCCATAAGCATGCGTTACCGATAAAAGATTAAAATCCAGCAGAGAATGTGCTTACGCCAAGAGCGCGGAACACGATGTCGTTCTCTTCGTCCATGAAATCCTGGTATAAGTACATCTGCTTGCCGTCGAAGCGTACTGTCACGTCAGCCCAATCGTCATCATCGTCGTCATCATCGTCAAGGTCGACAGGTTCCCACAGGCGCAATACGCCGTTCTTCATATCTGTCCACTCCCAGTGTCCCACTTCTATGCTGCGGTCAGCATAGAAACAGATGTATCTGCCGCAAGGTGAGAATACGATGCGTTTGCAGCAATCGTCGGTTTCGAGAACGTCGTCCTCTTCGAATCCCCACTTCTTTGCTTCAGGCGAGAGAGTAACTTCCTGCAGCACTCTGCCGTATTTCATCCACTGCTTGCCGTATGCGAAACAGGTATTGTTTGCATAGAGCCATACTTCAGATTCGTTAAATTTCCATGAGCGGCAAAGCTGGCGTATGGCGTCGTCCTGCTTATAGTTGTAGTCGATAGACACGATAATCGTGATGCTCATGCCATAGCGGTTAGTGTAGGTCACGGTAGCTGTTCCCTTCACCACGCCGTCCTTTATCTCAATCATCGTATTGTTGCTCAACTTATATACACCGTCCTTCACACGTGTGTACGTACCGTATATATACAGCCCATTGTCGATGTCCTCCGTACCATTGTCTGTGTTAGTGCGGGTCAGCATTGGCGATTTGCCGCTTTTCTTCAATATAGAGGCAGGTCTGTTAGCCTTGCGTGTACCGTCAGTAGCACGCTTGGGTGCGTTGAGAGCATTTGGTGTAGTAATAAGGAAATGTCCGTCGCCAAACAGTTCGATAGATGCGAACTCTTTGTCCGTCTTGCCGTCTCCCCATGTCTTTACATCCATTTTTATAGCATCCTTAGCATTCTGTTCATCCTCACAGTTGCCCAAAGTAAATTTAGTAGAAGGTTTAGAACCTTCCGGCAAATTCATTCCCTGGTTGTTGTCATCGTTGTCGCAAGCCACGAAGCCAATACATGCGAGAGCGATAAAAAATGAATAAATGATGTTTCTTTTCATAGTGTTTCCTTTTTTTTGTTGTTAATAATAGGTTATTTCATTTTCTTTTGCAAAGATAATGCAAGGCGAGAGCAGAATCATCAAGCTTGCTTGGATGTTATGCCGAGCCGAAGCTTATCTTCTGCAAAGATATGTGTTAAGTATCTAACTTGCAATACCTCTAAAACGGAATAAATTATATGAAAATCTAATGAAGCCTAAATATTGCAACATGTATGGCAGAATTTCTTAAAAATAATAGAGTGTAAATACCACACGGAACTATTATTCAGAGAAAAAGACGTCTGTTTGAAGACTGATAAGTGAAGGATAATTTGAGAGCCACTTATTGCTATAATTTACTCCGGTTCGGGATAACCGAGTGTCTTATACATGGACTTACGACTCAAAAGTCAGGGACTTATGACTCGAAAATCAGGGACTTACGACTCGAAAACCAGGGACTTACGGCATGAAAGAGCTATAGTTACGACTCGAAAGTACTATAGTTACGACCCGAAATGTAATTTTAATGGAGCGAAACATCGTTTTTTACATGATTATCACACAGAAATCATTCATTTTTAATGATAAATTAAACGTTTCGTTTACATATTATGACAGATAAATGACAGATATTGTAAA
>URLQ01000198.1 GCA_900548745.1 uncultured Prevotella sp. | reverse complement strand
GTGGTTTCATCTCTTGTCTTGGAGTTCCTGCCGCTTGCTGTATTTATGGTAAGTTCTTTAGGTGGTTCCCGGTTATTGATGTCTGTAACATTCTGTTGATTGTCTTGTCTTTTAGGTCATTTCTGATACTCCTGGCTGGTATGTTTTGTAATGAGTCTTGTCTTGCATGTTTTTTGTTGCTAATTTTTCAGGTTATTTGTTATCATCCTTTACATAATACAATAATTCTTTATTCTTTCCGTTAATAATGTGTTATGCAGTGGACAGATAGAATCAGACAGGTAAAGATATTTCTTGTGCTTGCAGCGGTTGTTATCGCTGTGACATCTCTTGTTATCTCTAATATCTTTGTTAAGGATCTTGCAAAGGAGGAGAGGAACAAGATGGAGGTATGGGCGGAAGCAATGCGCTCATTCAATATGGCAGATGAGACAACAGACCTTGGGTTGGTCTTGAAAGTTATGAATGAGAATCATACCATTCCTGTTATTGTTCTTGATTCTAATGGCGCACCTCAGATTTGTAGAAATCTTGAGATGAGAAATATTTCGGAGAAGGATAGCATACAGTATGTCAAGCAGCTTGGTCATAATTTGTTTAATGCAGGCAGATATATTCGTATATCGTTGGATGATACAAATAAGAATGCATACATAGATGTCTGTTATGATGACTCAACGATATTAAAACGCTTGGCTTATTATCCGTATGTACAACTTGGAGTGGTTTTGATATTTGTTGTTGTAGCTATATTCGCTTTGCTTACTTCCAAACGTGCAGAGCAGAACAAGGTGTGGGTCGGGTTGTCTAAGGAGACGGCTCATCAGCTCGGCACGCCGATTTCGAGTCTTATGGCATGGACGGAGATTCTGAAAGAGAATTATCCGGATGACGACCTTATACCGGAGATGGACAAGGACGTGAAGCGTCTGCAACTTATTGCCGACCGTTTTTCAAAGATAGGTTCATTGCCGGAACCTGTTCCTTCAAGTCTTAATGATGTTGTTGACCATGTTATAGATTACATGGATCGTCGTACTTCATCAAAGGTTCTTATAACAAAGAGATTTCCGAATGAGGATATTGTCGTAAACCTTAATGCTTCACTCTTTGAATGGGTTATAGAGAATCTGTGTAAGAATGCAGTAGATGCTATGGAAGGCGAGGGCCATATTACTATTGATGTAAAGGATTCACCAGAGAGAGCTATTATTGAGGTTACTGATGATGGAAAGGGTATCAAGAAAAAGGATATAGGAAGTGTTTTCAAGCCCGGCTTCACCACCAAGAAGCGCGGTTGGGGACTTGGCTTGTCACTTGCCAAGCGCATTGTGGAAGAATATCACAAAGGCAGAATCTTTGTGAAGCGCAGCGAAGTGGGTGTAGGCACGACGTTCAGGATTGAGATAAGGAAATAAATCATTTTTTTTCAGCAACATAAACCTTATTTTCTGCAACATAAACCGCGAAATCGACCGTTTGAGCCGTTTTGGCGGCTTTTGCGTTTTGCTGATTAAAGATAAATTGTTACTTTTGTGTGGTACAAAAGTAAACAAACATGAAGAAACTAATAATCTTTGCCTGCTCTTTGATGGCAGGAGTAAGCGTATCCGCACAAGACGTATTGATTACCCAAGAGGGTGATGTGAAGAAGGTATACGATGTTGAAGTCGGCCCTTCCACAGTGTTTTATAAAGAGGCAGACAAGGCTGATGCTCCAACATTGCGCATCAAGAAAGCTGATGTGATAATGATAAAGCGGAAGGACGGTACGAAGTATGACTTAGGCAACGGAGTCCAGCCAAGTAATACAACCTCTTCAACTTCTTCTCCTGCACAGGCACCGTCTTCGCTGACGGCATCGATTTCTGCAGAGTCCAAGAAGAGGAATGAAGAGATAATCAGCCAGGCTAATGACTTTAATCCGGAGTATGTCGGCACGGACACGAAGAAAGACTGCGACCGTGTGTTTTGTATCATGGGCTACGGCAACGGTTCACAGTTGGTTAATGATGACTTGGAAATTGAATGTATTATTGGCTCAGGTTCTTTAACTGCTGCTACACGTAATAGTTTGGTTGGCGCACTGAATAATGGTGTTGATAATAGCGGGGCTTCTGTCACTGACTTCAGTTTCTATTATTCTAACCCCGTTTTTAGGCTATGCCTTAAAAACAAGACAAACAGGACACTTTATGTCGATTTAGGAAATTCCTTCATAATGCGAAACGGAGTAGCTACAGCATATTATATTCCTACTTCAACATCAACGAGTAGCTCAAGTTCCTCCGGAGCAAGTGTTAACCTTGGAGCCGTAGCCGGTGCTATTGGAGTCGGTGGAGCATTAGGTACACTTGCTGGTGGAGTAAATGTAGGTGGTGGAAGTACGTCTGGTTCCGTTAGTACAACCTATTCCCAGCGTGTTGTTGCCGTCCCGCCAATGTCTGTCAAGGAGCTTGATAACCAACTTCTGTTTCCAGATCCATATAAGTATAAAGCTTGCGACGGCTTAACTATTGATTGTTCGAGCCCCAAACATTGGGTTCCTGCATTTTCTTTTGCCACGAAGGCAGATGGAGACTATATGAATGGTGAGACTCATGATTTCTCAGAGGGAACATCTCCAATCAAGTTTGCTTTCTTAGTTTCTTATTCGGACACGGAGACATGCCAAAATGAGAAGAGCCTGTCGTTTAACTTGCATTTGCGCCGTATTGTGGGTTTTGCAAAATCCAGTGGCTATCCGAAAATTGTCTGTGCAAAGCTTCCAAAGGTTATTCCTGATTATAAAAAGTGTACAGCGTTTGTAGGTCTGGTGATAGAAGGCATGTGGAAAAGTCTTCCAAAGAATGATGTATTCAAGCGTGGCGACAAATAAGAATTAATAGCATTTTATATATATCTTGAAAATCATACAGTCATGAAGAAACTAATAATTTTTGCTTGCTCTTTGATGGCAGGAGTAAGCGCATCCGCACAGGATGTATTGATTACCAAGGACGGTGATGTGAAGAATGTGTATGAGGTGGAAGTCGGTACCAATGCCGTATTCTATAAATCAGAAGACAAGGCTGATGCTGCGATTCTGCGCATCAACAAGACCGACGTGTATATGATAAAGCGGAAGGACGGCACGAAGTATGACTTAGGCAACGGCAATAATGTTGTCAATAACAGCCAGACAGCCCAAAGCCCACAGACACAGGCTGCCGCCCCTGTTGCTACATCAGTTTCTGCTGAGGCACAACGCCTGAACGAGGAGGCAATAAGAAGAGTGAACGACTACAACCCGAAGTATCTGGGCGATGATACAGACGATAGGTGTAAGCGTCTGCTTTGCCTCTTGGGATATGGCAAGGACTCGCAGATAATCAATGACGACGTCAAGATAGAATGCGTTACGGGGGCTTTGGATTTCATCAAGTTTAAGAAAGGTATGAAAGAAGGAGTCTCCAATGGAGCAGCCAGAAGTGATGTCCCGTTTAGTGATTTCGCATCTAAGTTCTGTGCTAATCCAGGAATAAAGCTACGGGTGAAGAACAAGTCAGGCAAGACCTTGTATCTGGACCTTGGAAATACGTTCATCATGCGCAAAGGTGTTGCCATGGCATATTATGTGCCTTCATCCACGTCTACGAGCAATACCTCGTCTTCCGGTATGGGAGTTAATCTCGGTGCCGTTGCCGGAGCGGTCGGTGTAGGAGGAGCGCTCGGCACGTTGGCCAGTGGAATAGGCGTGGGAGGCAGCAGCACGTCCGCCACTGTCAACACCACTTATTCCCAGCGTGTAATATCCGTACCGCCAATGTCGGTCAAGGAACTGGACGTACAGCTGATGTTTCCTAATGTAGAGACCTACTGCGATGGTTTTGGCATTCAGGAATATGCAAATCCTAATTTTTACTTTCTGCCCGAATTCTCCTTCGCGACAAAGGAAAGTGGAAATTATAATAATGGCGAGACACACAATTTCTCAGAAGAGACATCCCCTGTCAAGTTCGGCTTCTTCGTCTCATATTCCGACACAGAGAATTGTCAGAACGAGAAAAAGCTTGCCTTCAACTTATATCTGCGCCAGATAATAGGGTTTGATAAAAAACTCCAAGACCAGTATCTTGGAGTCTCCTTGTTGCCCAAGGTAATTCCAGACTATAAGAACTACCCCTGTTTCGTTGGAGCCGTTATTGAGGGAGGGCCTGCTAAAAGATTGCCGAAGAACAGTAAATTCAAGCGCGGCGACAAATAACGTTCATTGCCAGATACTTATACGAGGTTCACAAGTTAGTGGTCCACTAACTTGTGAACCTCGATATTTTTATTTATGGAAGTACTGGAGTAATCTCCGTAAGAGTACTGTAGTAATGACCATAGTTACTCTCCGAAAGCTGCATTGTTAGGCATGATAAAAATGGTATTTGCCGTTTACTTCTTTTTTACTTCCAAATCAGAAACTTGAATATGCCGTCATTCAACCCCAATCGGTCATTAGGGCTTGCTTGTATTTTGCTTTTTTAGAAGAGTGGATTTTGTTTGGCTTTTAATGAGTAATAGCGAGCTATTGCGAATTAAAAACGGACAAAAGACGCCTTATAAAAAA
>URLQ01000197.1 GCA_900548745.1 uncultured Prevotella sp. | reverse complement strand
ATTCCTGCCCAATCTCGACAACTCACTGACGAGAAGGACATCAATGCGATTTTCCTTGCAATACTTAATCGCCTCACACAACACAGGTCGCTCATCATTCTTCTTCGCACCAGAGATGTGTTCCTCGAAAACCTTGCGGACTTCCATCTTTTGATATACTGCATAGTCAGACAAGTCCTTGACCTGTCTATCTGTGCTCTGTCTGTCACCGATACTGCTGACGCGAGCGTATATGACTGCCGTTTTAGTTCCCATTTTAATCAAAGACTTGATTGAATACCAAAATGCCTGTGTTCATACAATCTTTCAAGACTTTTTTGAATACAAACTTATATTGAACACATTACTTAGCAGCGTGGAGCTGAAAAACGTCTTCAAGACGGTCTAACATGAAGTCCCATTCTTTATCAGAGTAGAAGTCGCTCGAACTGGGGTGAAAGAAACACAGGAACTCAATATCATGCCCATTAAAATTCTTCCATTTGAAACGGTAATGATCTGATTCATCAAAAGTGTTTTCAAAATCAGGGAACTTATCAGATTCCTTCTTATTCTTCAATGGCTTATCAATGATACATCCCCAAACGATTACAACATCTGGCATTTCATTCATAGAAAGAAGAGTGTCCTCAAACATTTCAAGATACTCGTCACGACAGTCGGACTTTAATGTTTGCCATCGTCCACCTATTTCATGTTGTACGTAATTTGTAAAAGCCATTTTCTTCCAAATGTCATCAAAGGTCAGCTCTGGATGTCCAAAGTAGTGACTAAGAAGTAGCCAGAACCTTCTATATGATTCTGCTCCGTTCTCGTCAAGTTCTGTTTGTGGCAACTTTCTTAGCGGACTGTTATGGTTATAAGGACACTTTTCGTCATACTTGGCAGTATTCTGTTCCATGGCGCAATCATCATAGAAAGGACATTTCTCTTTAATCATGCCAGTATCTTTATCCTTGGTAACACCGTCCTGATTGCAATAAAAACTTGCACCCAAGACAAGCACCTTCTTTCCGTTAATTCCTTCTTTGTAGCCTTCCTTATCCACGTAAGGCTCAAAAAATGCTTTTTTGTTCATAATCAATAATTTTTGATGGTGTGTTAGAGTATTGAAGGATGCATTATCATCCAAATAACCCGTTAGTTAGATTCACAGCTCCAACCTTAGATTCCATGACCACATCTGCATAGATCGTGGTTGTCTGCACATTCTTGTGACCGAGTAGTTTACTTGTTGTGAGCAAGTCACTTCCAGCAGTAAGCGTCATTGTTGCAAAGGTGTGTCGGCTACAGTGAAAGGATATGACCTTGTTAATGCCAGCTCGCTTTGCCATGTGCTTTAGTGCTCTGTTTGCAGTACTGATGGAAGGGGCATTAGGAAAGACGAGGTCAGAGGGTTTTGCGTCACCACGTTCGGGCATCCATTCCTTTGCCTTGATTCCCAAGGGTACTATGACCGGATGCTTTGTCTTCTGCATCGATGGCACATGAACGACTTCACCCAAGTCTGTTTTCTCAATGTTGCCCCATGTAAGTGCTGCCATGTCGCTATGTCTGAGTCCAGTGAAGCAACAGAACATGAAGGTTTGCTTCGTCTGAGGACTACCTGTGTAAACGTCTGCCATCTGCTTCAACTCTTCAACTGACAGATACTCTCTGTCGCTTGCAACCTTGTGGAACTTGTCTGCTTTTTCCATTTCAAAGAAAGGATTCCTATGCATCAATCCTTGCTTGACTGCATAGTTGAACATCGCATTCATATTCTGTTGAACCAACAGCATAGTCTTTGCAGACAATGGTTTTGGGTTGTCCTTGCTTTTGGTATTCTTATACACATCTTTAATATATATAAGGAAGTTCTTGTAGAAGTTCTTATCAACCTTTGAGAGCAACAACCTTGGACGCTTGATATAGGCAAGATAACTCTTTAGTATATTTATGGTTGATGTCAATGTCCGAACATGGCTGTTCGAAACATGGTCATCAACTTTCTTGTGTTCAAGGTATTGATCCATCCATTCACAGAAGACTCTGCGAGGCAACTCAGGTTCCTCGTCATCCTCGACAGGTCGCTCAATGCCAAGGATGCGTTCAGCCTTTATCTTCTGAGCCAATGCCAGCGTTGCCTCATTGACACGTCGGTCTTCCTCAGTCCTTTCGGGAACGAGGAAGAGATTAAGGCTTTCGTAGTGTCTTTTGCCACGGTTCTCATAATACTCCAGATATAGCGACTGATTGCCACTGGAGTGTTTTCTATGTCTCAGTTCTATCTTCATTAATCCTTTTCTGTGGTTTGGGTGGCAGTCTCATCGACTTTGTCAACAGTAGTGAAGAGGTTGTCAACGAGGTTGACTGCTTCAACCTTCTTTTTATCAATGATTTTACTATATATCTGAGTGGTTGTAATGTTGGCATGACCAAGCAACTTGCTTGTTGTGAAGATGTCAGCACCAAGGGTAATCATCATTGTGGCAAAGGTATGTCGGCTGCAGTGGAAGGAAATCTTCTTGTTAATCTCAGCCTTCTTCATCCACTTCTTGATATGATAGTTGATTGTTGCGTCACTTGTTGGAAGGACAAACAACAACTCATTTGGATCTTCTTTCTTTTCAAGGCAACGCAATGCTTCATTAGACAATGGCACGTTGACAATCTTCTGTGTCTTCTGCATCATCGTGTGAACATAGAGGGCATCACCATCGAGTGTCTTAAATATCTTGTTCCATGATAGAGAACGAACATCGCTCAGACGGAGTCCGGCAAAGCAAGCAAATATGAATGCCTTCTTGACTTGCTCGTTGGTGCAAGGTGTGTTCATGAGTTTGCGGAGTTCTTCAATAGTCAGATACTCACGCTCGTCACCATTGCCAGGCTGGAACTTTTCTCTTTTGTCAAGTGCCTTCATAGGATTGCCGATGATAAGACCATCCCTAACGGCACGATTCAAAGCACCATTCCATACGGCTTGGTGATGATGGGCGCATCCTTCATTGATGGTTCTACCTTCATGATACTTGGCAACACTGTTCTTTGCAGTTGCAAGGAACTTCAGGAAGCCACGGCAGAAGTCAGGAGTCACATCTTTTATACCTATATAAGAAAGACCTTCTTCGTCAAGATACTCTTCCACCTTCTTGCGCATGTCGCTTCTTCCTTTGAGGGTAGATTGCGAGAAACCGAAGCTGTCATTCTCATATTCCTTCAAGAAGTCTATGAGTGAAATGCTCGAACGCTTAATCTTGTCATAGTGCTTGATGCTATTACCTTGAAGAGCAATGATGCGGTCAGCCTTGATCTTCTCGGCAATAGCACGAGTCTCGGCATTCCTCAATTTGGCATCTGGAGCATTAACAGGAATCAAGTACAGATTCAAGCTTTCATACTTACGAGTACCTTTCTGGTAAATGTCGAGATAGAGACTTGTGTTGCCATTCGCAAGTTTGCGCTCACGAATACGGATAGGTTCTTTTACTTTGAGAGTCTTTTTAGGCCTTCCCATTCTACTTGTTTTGATTTAGTTGGATGATTACAAAATACACCTTTCTATGGGTGCAAAGGTATATATAATTTTTCATTCTACCAAACTGTCGCGTAACAAATCTGCAACACAAATGTACCGATTATTGCTTTTTAACAGAAGTGATTGCGATTAAAGGAAAATTTGCAATACACTGATATGCAATTATATATGATTACTTTCTTTGAGTTTATTACGTTTTTGTTAGATGTCTCATTTCCTATACTTCGTTGGCATCTACCGACGGCAAGTGGGTGGTATACAAGCGCGAAGGCGACAAAAATGTCAAGCTGGGCGAGGTGGCTGCAAATGAGCAATCACTCAGCATTGAGAAGAAGCAGTACAGCTGCTCGAAAGATTACATTATGACATTCCTCCTCAATGTATGTGAGGGGGAAGAGACTGTTTGCGGCCTTACCACTACGTTTACTGCCACTGGACATCAGATTAACGATTATGATATATGTCAAATATGTGGGCATAGTTTCTTCCGTTACCAAACATCCGATGGCAATACGGTGGATATATCTAACAAAGATTTTGGTGCCAAGGTAGTGGCGCATAAGGTTGTTGATGGTAAGTGCGTGATAGAGTTTGACGCTCCGATTACGAAAATTCCTGCATATGCATTCTATAATTGTAAAAAACTTACAGGAAACCTTGTCATACCTAATTCAGTAACAGAGATTGGAAATTCGGCTTTCTATAAATGTTCTGGATTCACGGGAGATTTGACAATACCAAACTCTGTAAAAACTATTGGAGAGTCGGCTTTCTGTAATTGTTCTGGATTCACGGGAGATTTGACAATACCAAACTCTGTAAAAACTATTGGAGAGTCGGCTTTCTATAAATGTTATGGATTCACGGGAGACTTGACTATACCAAACTCTGTAACAACTATTGGAATTTCGGCTTTCGGTGGATGTTCTGGATTCAAGGGAAAATTGACTATACCAAACTCTGTAACAACTATTGGAGATTACGCTTTCCAAAATTGTACTGGATTCACGGGAGTTTTGACAATACCAAACTCAGTAACAACTATTGGAAAAAATGCTTTCAATAGTTGTACTGGATTCACGGGAGCTTTGACAATACCAAACTCTGTAAC
>URLQ01000196.1 GCA_900548745.1 uncultured Prevotella sp. | reverse complement strand
TCGGTCCGGCTGAGACAACGCTCTACGTTCCTAATACAGACGGCGACAGCGAAAAGACAACTATCGACCTGTATTATGACAGGAGACACCTGAGCGGAACGTTCGAAGAATAAATTATAATTTTGTATAAAAGCCATTTGTATGGTTATGAATGTAGAATGGCATAATTAATTAAAAAAACTGATAATTATGAAGACAAAACTTGAAATACCGCAGAGAGTTTTGGAAACTCTATCTGAGGAACATATGTTTGCTTTAAGAGGCGGAAATATGTTGATGGCAGTAGTGAACAATGGTGGTAATTGTTCGGCTATAAATGGAGCAAATAACTGTGATACCGTGAATAATAAAGATAACTGTAGTTCCATAAACCAGAATCAAAACTGTATGATGGTTAATAATAACGGAAATTGTACTACTATAGAGCCAGGCAAACCTATTCCTGGAAATCCAGAGCCCCAAACTCCGAATAAATAAATTTAGTATATGACATGTTGAGTGTTGGTATAGGATTACATACAAATACATTCTGATTCTATACTAACATGTTCTTTTAATAATATAAACAATGAAAAGAAGCTATTTTCAAGACTTTGTCTGTATTGACAATAAATACTATTTGCATATAAACTTTATGAATATGTCTTTTTTGCTTTTGGATGAAATGGCACATGATTTATATGCAACGGAAGACAACATGGATCTCATGAAGAATAAAAATATAAAACTTTATGATGAACTTTCTCGTCTGGGATTTCTAATTGAAGATGACATTGATGAACATTCAATTATTGAGCTGATGAGACAGATGGAACTTCATGACAAATCCATGTACCATCTCATTATAAATCCGACATTAGACTGCAATCTGTCTTGTTGGTATTGTTATGAGGATAGAGTTAAAGGAAGTAGAATTTCAGAAGAAATAATTAATGGAATAAAAAGGCATATTGAAGCATCATATAATATATCACCATTCAGAAGTCTAAATTTGTCTTTTTTCGGCGGTGAACCGTTCTTGGATTTTCATGCGATAAAAGAGATTGTATTTGCGGCCAATATGTTTTGTAAGCCTAAGGGTATAAACTTAAATATTGATTTTACGACAAACGGTTCTTTAATAACCCAGTCAGAACTACAAATGCTGTCTGATTTCAATTGTACTTTTCAAATAACTCTTGATGGAAACAAGGAACAACACAACAAAGTGAAATTCTCAAGGAATAAAGACTTTGATGCATATACAGCAACGCTTAATAATATAAAGCAAATTCAAAAAGAGATAAGAAATTCTTATGTCTTTCTCAGAATAAACTTTGATAAACAGACCTTAAACAGCTTTGATGGTATTTTACATGATATAAATGATTTAGACAGACGTCGAACAACTGTTATTTTAAAAAGAATTTGGCAAGTTGGTGAGAATAAAGTTAATAAAGATCAGATAATTGATACAATAAATAAGCTTTTTGAAAAAGACTTTGTCATTGATTATTATACCCAAGGAAAGCTATGCTTTGCAGAAAGAATGAACGAAACCGTCATAAATTTTGATGGTAAAGTATTTAAATGTACAACAATCACAAAGTTTAATGATGACAACTCCTACGGAAAGTTGAACTGTAACACAGGTCGGATAGAATGGAATTTAAAAAAGCTTGCTGATTGTGCAAAGAATCTGCGGCCGAGCAAGTGTAAGGCATGCAGAATGTATCCGTCATGTTATGGCCCGTGTAACAATCATATATTGTCCGGTAAAGAAAATTGTTATGTTGAAGAATTAGATCTGTCGAAAGAAGAATATTTCCTTTATTTATATAAATCGGAACTTCAAAAAAGAAAGGTGTTTAACAGTTAATAATTATCAGTATGAAAAAGAACAAATCACTTTGCGCATTAATTGCCGTGCTCTTCTTTATATTTCCTATGAATATGCTTTGTCAGAATTTATTGCAAGGCTATGTGAAAGAAAAAGGAGGGTCCGGACTTGTTGGTGCAAGCATAACCATATTAAAAGGTGGAAAACTCTTTGCCTACAGTTCTACGGATTCAAAAGGGAAATATACAATAAATAACATACCGTCAGGTAAGTATGATATATCCGTTAGTTGTGTAGGAATGGAGAGTCATGAAGAATCGTTGGATGTCAATGGCGACATGAAGAGGAATTTCCTTCTGGCAGAAGGAAACATCGAACTTGACAGCGTTGTCGTGTCGGCAAGACGTCCGTCAATAAGGACATCAAAAGGTCATATCTATTTTCTTTCAAAAGAAGCCGTTGCAAGTGGTGACCCTTATATCGCACTGCGTGAGATACCTGAGCTGATAAGCAACAGTACTACCCAATCCGTTTCTTCAAAAGACGGCAAGTCACTTGTCGTGCTTATAGATGGAATGAGGGTTAATACGGGTATCACGCCGATATCACCGGACAGAATAGAGTCTGTCGAGATAATTGATGTGGCAGGAGCAAAATACATGCATGACGGTGGAGAAAAGATACTCAACATACATACGAAGAAACATTTCCCACCATACCTTTATGTGCAAGAGTCCGTACGTGATGACATACCAGCCTATTGGCAATTTTTTGATTCGCAGTTTGAAATAGGTAATCCAAAGTCTTCTTTCTATGGAAAATTCGTCCTGGATGGAGGTCATAACAACAAGACATACAGTGATTTTGAAACACAGACATCATCATATAAGCGAACGGAGTCATCAAAAACGAAATCGTGCAACAGAAGTGCTTCGTTTGACTTGATGATGAAAGCGAAGCCTGCAAAAGACACATATTTGGCATTCTACATTACCGGGGAAAAGTCAAAGGAGCATTCGAGCACCAGCGGCAACGGCTTGCTTGACAACACCGGTTACGGAACCTACTCGACATCCGGTCTGTCCAGGTATAAATCAGACATTTTGTCTGGAAATCTGTATTTATACAAGAAGACAAAAAAGGGTTCGTTTGACGGAACATTATGGGGTTCATTGAACAACAGCAATACAGGCAATGAAATGTTTCAAGACTTTGCAACCCATGATTGGCATGGACGAAACGATATAAAAGTAAACACCCATACCTTCGGAGAGAAGTTTGACTATACGTTTGACATAAAGGGTATTGAGGCCAATGCGGGAAATGTGACCACATATTCCAGATACAAGATGGAAGACAAGACAGGTGAGTCTCCTTTGTACAGACATGACCGCTTCTGCGAGTATGTCTATTTCGGATTGTCTGGAGAATTGGCACGGATAAACTATCAGCTCTCTGCCGGATACGACTTTGTCTGGATGAGGTCAAGCGGTATAATCAACAGATATCACGAGCCGAGGCTTTCGCTGTCAGCAGACAAGGACCTGACTAAAGAAATCAACTTGGGGCTGGAATATACTCAGAACATCAATGCTCCTGAGATTTCCGGAATGAATCCGTATAACACCTCTTCAGACTCCCTGATATATTCAAGCGGTAATCCCTACCTGCTTCCGTCAATACTCCGTTCAACAGCACTGAGGCTGTCATACAGCAAGAATTGTTTCAACTCATTCTTGAGCGGAACATACAGCCGTACAAGCAAATCTCCGGAGGCTGTGGCCTATGTGGATAATTACGGTATTTACCATAGCTCTATAGAGAATCGAGGACATGCAGGCAACCTGGATCTGACTGCCAACGCATCATATTATAAGAATGGTACAATGATAAACCTGAAGTACTCATACGTGTTCGACTACTTTCAAGGTATGCCGGCAAAGAAGCATTATAACTTGTGTTTCATGCTATTTGGTAAATTGGGACCAATTAACTATACTTTAAGTTCCTCTTATAACAACCGTTCATACAGTCCAATATCAACGACAAGCTACAAGATACCTTCAGTTGGCCTTACAGCAAGTTACCAACCGGACAGAGAGTGGACTATCACAGTCGGCATGACAGGTTTCGGAAGGAGCAAGACGGTCACTGCGACAAAAGTGCAAGGATATGACAGTTTTAAAACAAGCCGTAACAATGCCGTATATCCTTTCATTCTTGTGAGATGGACACTTAGAAAGAACATGAAGCGAAAGATAAACCTGGAGAACGTACAATTTATGAGGGATTCAGACGAGAAGATAAAACTTTAATCGTAAATCTTTATGGGGTTTCATTTTACGCATCAACTTGATGCGATGCAGTGTGGCGTTGCCTGCATGCATATGGTATGCAGGCATTTCGGAAAGGACATTCCGATGCATGTTTTGGAGAAGATGTGTCCCCCGACTTCTGATGGAATCTCTGTATTGGGAATAGTAAAGACCCTTCAAACACTTGGATTTGATACACAATGTGGAAAAACAGATGTTGATGGGCTTTTCTATTTGCCCAAGCCGTGCATATTACATTGGGAGAACCGCCATTTTGTCATTTTATATAAAACAAGAAAAAAAGGAAACGTAAAATATTTCTATATTGCTGACCCTGCAAAGGGGCTTGTCAGATATGACGAGAACATATTGAAAGAGAAATGGGCGACATTATCCATGCAGCTTAAAGGGGTGGCTATTACGTTGAATCCGAAAGAGGCTTTTTTTACAGACCTCAAATCCGCAACTACGCGCCTAATATGATACAGAAGCGAAAATAATCT
>URLQ01000195.1 GCA_900548745.1 uncultured Prevotella sp. | reverse complement strand
TGACGATGTCGGTGTTCTGCTCCCACAACTGACGCACCACGCTGTTCATGTGGAAGCCTTTTTATATCTCCTAACACGCTGAGCTACAGCACTCTCTTGAAAACAACAAATTCAAAACGGTACAAATTTTGAACAGACGAAAATCTATAGTTCAAAGCACTCGGCAAAGAGAAAAAACTATGACAGGGGTAAAAAGTGGTTTTAAGATTATTTATGAAAATATTTTGGGTAATTTTGGCTGATTGCTATCCAAAGAGCGCATTTTTGATAATAAGTCCCACCTCCATCAGCCATAAAGAGTGTGACAATCGAAAAAGAAAAAGAGGGATGAGAGAGCCTTCTTGGTGGCTTCAACATTGGGCGAAAATGGATGTCTTGTACCTCAGTTGTATCTCAGTCGGCATATATTGCTGATAGACAATGCAGGTTAATAATTCGGCGGCAAGTTACAGTTTCCTTATATAGCAGTTCTTAGCGATATTATATCATAAAACGCTCTCAATTATTTCTAATTAGACAAAAACATTTCTTCTTTTTATAACTTTTATCGAATTTTGAAAGCAATAACAAAAAAAAATATGTATATTTGCACCCACAAAATTATGATATTATGGCAGAGAAGGATTTAAACCGGATAAAGGTCGTGCTTGTAGAGCATAAGCGAACCAACAAATGGCTTGCCGAACAACTTGGCAGAGACCAAGCAACCATATCTAAATGGTGTACTAATTCTGCACAGCCAAGCCTTGAAGCTCTTATACAGATAGCACAATGCCTAAAAGTGGATGTAAAAGAACTAATCCGCTTTCCTGAAAATGAAAATAAAAATGATTGAGTTAACAATGAAAAAGAAAAATATGACCTTTTCACTTTTCGATTTCTGCAAGAGACGAGCCGACAAGGTGGAAATCTACGGAAAGGAGTCGTTGGATGAAAATGGCGATATAATATCATTTATTGACCAAGCCGCATACGTTACACACTATTTGCAGCTAAAAAGGTCAAATATAGGAGTTCCTTACGCTGACAAAGCGGAGGAATTACTAAGCATGTGGTATGAATTTGTTATAGGAAAGGAGATTAAGGATGAGATACAGGGCGGTATGGTTGCTGAATCCTCTGTTGCCATGCAACAATATCTTTTCCCCGACTTGTTTCAAGCACCATTTCAAGCACCGCATACCCCCAAATTTACGTTCATCGACCTTTTCGCTGGAATTGGTGGTTTCCGGATGGCATTTCAGAACTTGGGAGGTGAATGCGTGTTCTCTTCTGAATGGGATGAACAGGCACGAAAGACTTACTATGCCAACTATGGTGACGTTCCCTTCGGTGACATAACCAAGGAGTCTGTCAAGAATAAAATCCCACAAGGTTTTGACATACTTTGTGCTGGATTTCCTTGTCAGGCATTCTCTCTCGCAGGCAAACGACTGGGATTTGAGGAAACACGAGGCACTTTGTTCTTTGATGTTGCAGAAATTCTTCGCAGGTATCAGCCTAAGGCATTCTTTTTGGAAAATGTCAAGGGGTTGGTAATTCACGACAAAGGGCGCACATTCAAGACTATTCTCAACACACTTGATGAAGTTGGTTATGTAGTTCCTGACCCTCAGATTGTCAATGCAATGTACTTTGGAGTTCCACAACACAGAGAACGAATTTACATTGTAGGATTCAGAAAAGACCTTGGTATAACCAAAGAAGACTTTTCATATCCTGAGCAAAAGGAAGTGACAAAGAAATGGATTGACGTGAGAGAAGAAAATCCAGTACCAGCTAAGTATTATCTCTCTACCCAATATATCCAGACGCTCATCAACCACAGGGCAAGGCACGAGGCAAAGGGACATGGATTCGGTTACGACATTATTCCCGATGATGGCGTCGCTCATGCCATCGTTGTAGGCGGTATGGGAAGAGAATGTAATCTTGTCATTGATTTCAGACAGAAAGATTTGACCCCGACAACAAGAATTAAGGGCGAAGTCAACAAGCAGGGATGGCGCAAAATGACCCCAAGAGAATGGGCAAGGCTACAAGGCTATCCCGATGATTTTAAGATAGTCGTAGCGGATGCTTCAGCATATAAACAGTTCGGAAACAGTGTTGCCGTACCTGCTATCCAGGCTACGGCAGAACAAATATTAAATACATTAGACAAACATGGCATTATCAGGAAATAAAGGTGAATGGAGCGAAATATACACATTATTTCGACTCCTTGGAGAGGGTAAGGTTCATGCTGGCGATGCCAATATGAACAAACTTGATTTGTATTATCCTATTCTTAATATCATAAGAGAGGAATCAAAAAGATACGAGTACAAACCTGACGTAAACCAACATATAGTGGTGGTTGATGAAGATGGTACTGAATATGCTCGCATATCTATGGACAGATTCATGCAAGAGTCGGCTTCGTTGCTCGAAGAAATAAAGTCTGCTAAGAAATCTGCCTTTGAGATTCCTGCCTCTGAGGCATTTATGAATACAATAGGTTGTACGAAACTGAAAGCTCCGTCAAAAGACAAAGCGGATATTCGTATTGTTATCCATGACCTGCGAACAAACATGACTCCTCTGCTAGGGTTTAGCATAAAATCTCAATTAGGAAGTGCCTCTACACTTCTCAATGCTGGAGAACCAACAAATATCCTATACAGAGTATGCGGAACGAAACTTACAGATGCACAAATTGATGAGATTAATGCAGTTGATAGTCATTTGTTAAGAATGTCCGCAATCAATAATGCAGGATGCAGTTTGCAATACGCAGACATAGAGCATGAGACATTCAAGAACAATCTGCTTTTCCTTGATAGCAATATGCCACAGTTTATTGCAGATTGTCTCTTGGTTGATAGTATGCCAGATTCTGTCTCAGACATAAAAGATGCCGTTGAAAGAGTGGCTAATCAAAACCCACTTGCCTTTAAGGGTAAAAATGTGATAGCGTTCTATGAGCATAAGATGAAGGTTCTTCTTCTCGATGCTGCATTAGGAATGACTCCTGCAAAGGAATGGAATGGCAGATACGATGCCAACGGTGGCTACATTGTAGTCAGGAAAGACGGCGAAATAGTCTGCTATCATTTCTATAACAGGAACGATGTGGAGGATTATTTGTACTGCAACACTAGATTCGAGCGTGCAAGCAGAAGCAGATATAAGTATGGCTGTTTGTTCCGTGGTGAGGATGGCAATGTGTATATTAGATTGAATTTGCAAATAAGATTCAAAAAATGAAAATCTATCACTATACCTCAATAGAAACATTGGCTCTTATTGTATATAATAAGAATATCCGGTTTAACAGATTAGATTTCGTTGATGACTGTGAAGAGTCATTGTATGGTTCTGGTCCAACAAACACAAAGTTGGGACAATATACATTCGTGTCATGTTGGACAAAAGATTCAAAAGAAAACTTGTCATTGTGGAAAATGTACACAAACAACAAAGGGGTGAGAATTGGACTTGATGAAGATATGTTCATTACACATAAGGTCAATGAAAAGTTTCAATCTTATTTTGCCAAGCCTATGGATATGATAGGTAATGCCATGGTATCCTCTTTTACAAACGAGGCAAAGTTGTACGATGTTGTATATGTACAGGAACTTGAATCAGAAATGAAAAATTTAATAGAAAAGGTCGGAGATACAGGAGCATGGATTAAAACTGATAAAATGGGGCTATTTAAAAGAGAAGAATGGTCTTTTCAAAAAGAGTGCAGATTTAAAATAAATGTGAATCCCATAAATCCAAATTACATCAATAAGACTAATGGGAAATCTGATTTTGATATATTATATAGTTTCATGAATGCTTTGGGACCTTCTATCGTAGCAAATACGCCAGTCAATTTCACATATATAGATATACCTTTGAAGGAAAGTAAACTGGATTGTATAGAGGTGATGATGGGGCCAATGACTACAGAAGGAGAGAAAATAATCGTAAAACATTTACTTGCAAAGTTTAATAACGCCACTGTAAAAGATAGTTATTTTAAAGGTAAGATTAGGAAGTAATTTTTATTTACCTCCCTAATCTGTAACCTTGCCTCGGCACATCATTCACGATCTTCTCCAATTTACTATCTACTTTGGAAAGTTCCTCCTTGGACAAAGCATAGATGCAGTCAATCGCCAGTCGGTTGGCTGCTATTTTTCTGTGTGCGAGGATTGTCTCTTCGCCACCGATGGAGGGGCGGTTTGCACCGCTCGCCTCCAGATAGTCGTTTACTGCGTCACGCATGGTGAATTCTCTCATTCCGGTCTTTGCCCAGTAGATAAGGGCATCGACAGCTGCTTTTCTTGTCTTGCTGTATTGGTTGTCTGTCATGATTCTGATGTTTTGAGTTTTCTAAAAAAGTTTGATACATATCCAAATGGTGATTTCAACGAAGATGATTGTCCAACTTAGAAAAGCAAAGCCGAACATCCAGGCATAGGTGCGACCGTTGAAGTATGCACCCTCCTCGATATTGCGGATTCGTTTAAGCTCTTTCTGCTGGTGAGTGAACAGGTCGTTTATCCGCTTCTCATGCTCGTCAAGGGCTTGCTTGAAGGCAGAAATGGCGGTGCTGTTCCGCTCATCCAACAGGGCAAGCCCTTCATCGTTGATGCCAACTTT
>URLQ01000194.1 GCA_900548745.1 uncultured Prevotella sp. | reverse complement strand
CTCATAAATCTACCCTTAATCGTGTATTGGATGATAGTTGCGGATTTTAGGATAACATTTTAATATATTCATATGAAACATTATTTACGTTTTTTAATTACAATGCTTCTCCTGGCGATATGGGGGGGGTATTAGCTATGGACAAGAGACAGTTACGGATGTATTGACTTGTGACAAGTTGGGGATTTCTAACAGTAGTTATTCTTCCGTTTCAAATAAGAAATTAGTCTCGAATGCTATTTATAATGGTTGGTTAGCAAAATTTACTACCAATAGTGATTATGGTATACAATTTGCTCCTGGAAAAAGAGGTACTTCTAAAACTAATTGTGCTTTATATACTTCAGAAACAGGTGGTACGATTAAGTCTGTGGTTGTTGAATTTTGTTCTAAGACAATTGATAACCGAGATTTAAATGTATATGCAAAAAATGTGGCGTATAATTCTGTGGATGATTTATACTCGACAGATGAAAGCAAATTGGGCGTGTTAATTGGAACAGCAACAAAAACAGCAACAAAAACTTCATATACTTTTGATGGAAAAGGGTATAAATATATAGGTTTTGTGTCTAATGCAGTTGTTGGTGTAAAGAAAATAACAATTGTATGGGAAAAAGACAATAGAAAAGAAACAACGATAACTTTCCCTAAATATTCATTAAGTTTTGCAACCACAAATGACCTTTCTGCATTTACTGGTCAAAAAGCAACACTCAAATCTGATGGTGCTGAATTGACAGGAAAAACTGTAACATATTCAAAATCAGGAGATAAAATTTTCTCTACTTTTGATGACAAGACAGGTGTCCTTGCTCTTAATGGAAAAGCAGGAGTGGCTACTGTTACTGCGAAATTTGCTGGCGATGATGTATATGCGTCGTCAACTAAATCTTATACGGTAACAGTAAAAAAGGTATATACAGATATAGCTTCTTTAAAGAAAGACATAACGTCGAAGAGTAAATCAAACCCCGATAAGTTCACTGTTGATTTAAAAGATGCTATTGTGACATATAAGAGTGGCGACTATTTATATATTCAAGACGCGACAGGTGGCTTGTATAGCTCTGCCTCAAATACGGGTTTGAATGGAAATGATAAAATTAATGGTTGGGTAGATATAAGTGTGTATAAAGACCAAGGACAAACACGAGTTAATAACTTGACGTTTTATACGGATACTAAAATAGCTCATGACGCTGAGTTTACACCAGAAATTGTGACTTTGGCTCAGCTTAACGATAATATAGCTGCATATGAAAATATGCGAGTTCGGGTCGTTGGCGTTACTCTAAAATCTGTCTTTAAAAACAAATTTGCAAAAATAGCTCAGGATGGAACGACAATAACACTTTATGATAAGAGTAGTAATACGTCTTGGGATGAAAAAGTAGGTGATGTCCTTGATATTGAAGGCTATCCTTGCACATATAATGGAACAAAAGAATTATGTGTGTGGAGAAAGATGGATGTTGATAGTCCTGTAGGACTTGACGAAACCTCAGAAAAAATATCTGATGTTATAAAAGCAAATGCCGACAAGGTTGTTACAGTAACTCTCAAGCGTTCGATTTCAAAGGATTATCTGAATACAGTATGTTTGCCATTTGACCTTTCGGCAGAGAAGATTGCAGAGGTGTTCGGTGAGGGAAGCGTTGTGTCTGACTATACAAGTGTTACGGGAACAGTAATGAACTTTACTCCAGTTACAGAAATGGTTGCAAACCATCCGTATATCGTAAAGGCGACAGAAACCTTTGATACAAAAAATATTGCAGGTGTGACACTGAAAACTATTGTTAATGGTGAAAATAGGGTTGATCGTATGAATGCAGAAGAGACATTCATAGCAGATTTCGTTGGTTCTCCTTCAATTTACACGTTTACGAGTGTTGCTGGTGATCAGCTGTTCCTTGGTAAGGATGGAAAGCTTTATCGTCCAAATGCAGAGGGGAAGTTGAAGGGTATGCGTGCATACTTTGAGGTTCTTGATGGTACAGGCAATGAAGCCAAGGTAAATATTGGTGGCGGTTTGTCTTCTATTGGCAAGCTGATGAACGGTGAGGCAATTACCGGTAAGGTGTATAATCTGAACGGTCAGTATGTAGGAAACACGCTTGACGGTCTTGCAAAGGGCTTGTATATCATAAATGGTAAGAAGTACATTGTAAAATAATTAGGAAAGGAACATTATAATGAAGAAATATATTAAACCAGAGACAAAAATAGTAGAGGTAAAAATAGAATCACTGTTGGAAGGTGCTTCTGGCAACTTATCTTTTGATCCTAGTGGAGACAAAGGATCTGGCAATCCTTGGGAAATGGGTGCCGGCAAGAACCACCAGTCGGGTTATCCATGGGATGAGTTATGGGAAGATCCAGAAGAAGAGGAACAGTAAGAAGACAGTAAATTCTGATATAGCTTTATGAACGTTGGCAGGTTTCTATAAGGAACTTGCCAACTTTTTCATATAAACGATGAAAATAAATTTGGTGGAACAGAAAAAATGTATTACCTTTGCATCCGCTTAAAGCGCCTGTGGCGAAATTGGTAGACGCGCCAGACTTAGGATCTGGTGTTTTGCGACGTGTAGGTTCGAGTCCTATCAGGCGCACCATAATAAGAGAGAGAAGTTAAGAAGTGTGTTAACGCGCCGTTCTTGTCTTCTCTTTTATTTTTTTTATTCGTATGAGTGAAATGGAAAATGTTCAAGACCAGAAGCCGAAGAAAGAAGGTATGGTGCTGCGTACCGAGGGTCTGGTGAAGCAATATGGAAAAAGAACAGTCGTCAGCAACGTCTCTATAAATGTGAGACAGGGCGAGATAGTAGGTCTGCTTGGTCCGAACGGAGCCGGCAAGACAACCTCTTTCTATATGACAACAGGACTCGTTGTACCCAATGCCGGACATATCTATCTTGACGATGAGGATATAACAAAATATCCTGTATACAAAAGAGCAAGGGCAGGAGTAGGCTATCTGCCTCAGGAGGCAAGTGTGTTCCGCAAGCTAAGTGTGGAAGACAACATCATGTCGGTACTTGAGATGACAAAGCTGAGCAGGAAGGAACAGCTCGAAAAACTTGAGACGCTGATAGATGAATTCGACTTGCACAAGGTGCGTAAGAACAAGGGAGACAGACTTTCCGGAGGCGAACGAAGACGAACGGAGATAGCAAGGTGCCTTGCCATCGACCCGAAGTTCATCATGCTTGACGAGCCTTTTGCCGGTGTAGACCCTATCGCCGTGGAGGATATCCAGCATGTGGTATGGCAGTTGAAGTATAAAAACATCGGTATACTGATAACCGACCATAATGTTCATGAGACATTGAACATCACCGACCGTGCTTATCTCCTGTTTGAAGGAAGAATACTGTTCCAGGGCAGCCCTGAGGAACTTGCTGCAAACGAGATAGTAAAAGAGAAGTATCTCGGTGTGGATTTTGAACTTAAAAAGAAGAATTTCCAAGAGGTTGACGAAAGAAAGAGAAGCAGAAGGAGTTAAAATTTCAAAAACTTTAGGTCTTTACACCTTTTATAATTAATTTTGCAACCCTGAAAATGCTTTTTATCCATCATAATGCCATTTATGAGTGGAGAGAATATATTGTTCTTGCCTGAAATGGGAGACAAATAATGAAAATAATAATTTAAAACAGATAAAACAAAAATGAAGATTTCTTTTGAGAATCCAGATAAGGTGAACGGACTGTTGACCTTGACAGTGGAGACTGCAGATTTCCAGGAAAGAGTAAATAAGACTCTTAAAGACTATCGTAAGAAGGCAAACGTTCCGGGCTTCCGTCCAGGTATGGTGCCAATGGGAATGATCAAGAAACAGTTCGGTGAGGCTGTTAAGGCAGAGGAGATAAACAAGCTTATCGGTGAGGAGATTTACAAGTATGTAAACGACAACAAGATAAAGATGCTTGGCGAGCCGATGGCAAGCGAGAGCCAGGTGCCGGTAGATTTGTCTAAGGACGCTCCTTATGAGTTCAAGTTCGATATCGCTGTCGCTCCGGAGTTCAAGGTGGAACTGTCAGACAAGGACACTGTTGATTTCTATACCATCAAGGTAGACGATGACTTGGTGAACCGTCAGATAGACATGTTCGCTTCTCGTGCCGGTCACTATGACAAGGTAGAGGAGTATCAGGCAAACGATATGCTGAAGGGTGATATCCGCGAGCTTGATGAGAACGGAAACACAAAGGAAGGTGGCATTACCGTAGAGGGTGCTGTTCTTATGCCGGAATATATTAAGGTAGAGGATCAGAAGAAACTCTTCGATGGCGCTAAGCTCGGTGATATCATCACATTCAATCCTAAGAAGGCTTATCCGGAGAGCGATGTAGAGATTTCTTCTTTGCTTAAGGTTAAGAAAGAGGAAGTAGCAGAGCTGACATCAGATTTCAGCTTCCAGATTACAGAAATCTCACGCTTCGTTAAGTCAGAAATCAACCAGGAGCTGTTTGACAGCGTTTATGGTAAGGACGAGGTTAAGGACGAGAAGGCATTCCGTGAGAAGATCGCAGAGGGACTTTCTGCACAGCTCGTAAATGACAGCGACTATAAGTTCCTCGTTGACGTCCGCAAGTATCTTGAGAACAAGGTAGGAGAGTTGACATTCCCAGACGCTTTGTTGAAGAAGATTATGCTGAACAACAACAAGGACAAGGGCGAGAAGTTCGTTGAGGACAACTATGCAC
>URLQ01000193.1 GCA_900548745.1 uncultured Prevotella sp. | reverse complement strand
AGAGCACAACCTTGCCAAGGTTGGGGTCGCGGGTCCGAGTCCCGTTTTCCGCTCATTATTTTTTCTCATTTTGAAAAATACAAACTCATGAATTTATACCTAAGATATTTTGATAAAGAAACTTTAGTTCATAATGTCGATGATGCCTTGGATTTTTTAGGTTCTATACAAGAGATTGGAATGAATCCAGAATTAGAGGCTGATATTAGAGATTATGTTGCAAGTGATGTATACTATCCCAAAAGATATAAAATTCGTCCAAGAGTATATTTCATTATTATAAAAACAGAAGCTGCAACAATGCTTGATTTCAAGCAGAAGAAGGCTTTGAGAACCAATTCTTCAACGGTTGTTGGTGAACAGCGTGAATTCGTTCCTACTGCGGTGAGCCGATTGAATGAAGAACGTGAAGGATGGTATGAAGGCACTCTTGATTTCAAGCGGGTCGTAATGGTGCCAGGTACAGGCAAACATGAGTATCGTGACACCCATTTCGTTGCCGCCTGCAAGGCGAATTCCGGATTGGACTGTTATAACAGAATTGTTGAATATCTCAAGAGTAGGGTAGACAGCAGAAGTCAGTTCCCGTCATCGAAAGGAAAGAACTTCAGGTTTACTTATCTTGGTCTTTGGAAATAAAAGGATTTTCTATTGATATTTGCTTTTTGCCTATATCAATAGATTTTCATATAAAAGGAGATTCGCATTATGAATAAAGTTATGCTTATTGGAAATGTTGGCAAAGAGCCGGATGTACGTTATTATGACCGTGACCAGGCAGTTGCTACGTTTTCTCTTGCCACGACAGAACGTGGTTATACTTTGCAAAATGGAACCCAAGTGCCTGACAGAACGGAGTGGCATAATGTTGTATTGTATCGTGGATTGGCTAAAATAGCAGAAAAGTATGTGCATAAAGGTGACAAGCTTTTCATTGAGGGCAAGATCCGCAACAGGTCATACGATGACCAGAAGGGTGTGAAGCGCTATGTCACTGAAATTATAGCAGACAATATGGAGATGCTTTCTCCGAAATCTGCTATTGTTGAACATGCATCGGTGTCACAGGCACCGGTTGGCAGTACAGCTTCTCAAAATACTAATGATTCGGAAACGGAAGACGATCAGTTGCCGTTTTAATAAAAATAACAGACTAAAAATTGGATATATCTTTTTTACAGCAAGCCGTTGAAGAGGTGCATTTCATTATGCCTTCTGTAGGCGTTGTCTTAGCTGCTTGTCTGGCGGCTTTGCTGCTTGTGGTGTCGGCTTTTGCAAGCGGTTCGGAAATAGCTTTCTTCAGTCTGTCCCCGTCAGACATCAATGAGATGGACCCGGAAAGGAAGCCAAAGGATTCTGCAATCCAGAAGCTTAGGGACGATAATGAGAGAACGTTGGCCACAATTCTCGTGACAAACAATTTTGTAAATGTCACGATAATTATGCTTTGTAATTATGTTTTTGGTAAGGTAATAGATTTCGGAAATGCATATTGGTTGCAGTTTCTGTGTATTACAGTACTTCTTACTTTCCTGCTCCTGCTTTTCGGTGAGATAATGCCCAAGGTGTTTGCCCGTCAGAATCCGCTTGCATTCTGCCGGAGGGTTGTCAATGGAATTCTTTTTGCTCGTAAGATATTCTGGCCGGTTGAAACGGTTCTGCTAAAGAGTCGTGTCATAGCCGAACGACTATTGCGAAATGATACTCATGTGTTGAGTGTTGATGAGTTGGAGCAGGCTCTTGAACTTACAGACAAGGATGAAATCCGTGATGAGAAAAGCATGCTTCAGGGCATTATCCGCTTTGGTGACGAGACCGTGAAGGAGATAATGACCAGTAGGAAAGATGTTGTTGATATAGATATAAAAACACCATTCTCGCAGGTTATAAAATGCATTGTAGAAAACAATTACAGCCGTATTCCTGTTTATCAGGATAATTCTGACAACATCCGGGGTGTATTGTATATCAAGGACTTGTTGTTGCATATCGGCAAGCCGGATACATTCAGATGGCAGAGTCTGATACGTCCTCCGTATTTCGTGCCTGAGACAAAGAAAGTGGATGATCTGTTGCGTGAGTTCCAGGACAATCGTGTCCATATTGCTATAGTTGTGGATGAGTTCGGTGGTACAAGTGGTATAGTTACCCTTGAGGATGTTCTTGAGGAGATTGTCGGAGAGATACATGATGAGTATGATGAAGACGACAAGATGTATAAACGGGTAAACAGCAATACGTATATATTCGAAGGGAAGACACCGCTTAGTGATTTCGTGAAGATATTGGATGTGTCGGATGATGAATTCTCTGAGATAGAGGGGGAAGCTGATACTCTTGCGGGGTTGATGCTTGAGATGAAGGGGGATTTTCCTGAAGTCCATGAGAAATTTGAGTATGACAATTTCTGTTTCGAGATAATGGAGGTGTCGGAAAGAAGAATAGCAAGTATCAAGGTTGTCGTCAGGGAGAAGAAGGACGATGATAAGAAAGATTAATATGTTTGGGAAATGCCAAAAATAACAATCGACTTAGTGGAAAGAGGGACTTATGCAAACGTATCGCTTTGGAGAATATCAGAAAGTGAAGAGGAGCTTCTTTCCCAGAAACCATTCCTGCAGCAGTATGTAGTAGAAATGGAAAACATGAAGTCTTCGGCAAGGAGGTTGGAATATCTGGTTACGAGAGCCTTGTTATATGAAGCGGTTGGAGAAGCAGGTAGGATATTCCATTATCCGACAGGAAAACCGTATCTTCAGGATGGTCGAAACATAAGTATCAGCCATACTAAAGGATATGTAGCCATTGCTGTTTCCAAAGGATATAATGTTGCGTTGGATATGGAATATGTAAGCGACCGGGTATGTCGGGTGGCGGACAAATTTCTACGCAGCGACGAGAATGCAGAAACCACATTGCAGAAATTGCTTGTATGGTGTGCTAAGGAAACACTCTATAAACTTCACAGTGAGGACAATCTTACATTCCATGAGATGAGGGTAGAAGATGTTCCTGAAGTAAAAGAACATGACTTTGGTGAACTTTATATTGAAAATATAAGAAGAAATAAGCAGGTCAAGGTTGCATTTATAGTGACAGAAGGCTTTATTTTGGCTTTTGCGAAGGAAAAACATGCAGAAATGAATTAAAAACCTATAAAAACATTGTGTATGTGAAATAAATTTGTGTAACTTTGCAAATATTAATTAGAAAAATAATAATATGAAAATTTCACACATCGAACATTTGGGAATAGCTGTCCAGAGCATTGAGGAAGCTCTTCCGTATTTCAAAGAAGTTTTAGGACTTGAGTGTTATGCAGTAGAAGAAGTTGCTGACCAGAAGGTTAAGACAGCTTTCTTGAAGTGTGGCGAAGTAAAGCTCGAATTGCTTGAGCCGACATCACCAGAGAGCACAATCCAGAAATGGCTTGACAAGGGTAATAAGGGTGTTCACCATGTTGCTTTCTGCATTGAGGACGGTGTTGCCAACGCACTCGCTGAGTGTGACGGTAAGGGAATCCGCCTTATTGACAAGGCACCACGCAAGGGCGCTGAGAATCTGAACATCGCATTCCTGCATCCGAAATCTACATGCGGAATCCTGACAGAATTGTGCGAGCATTAATAATATAAGGTGATGCAGGCATAGATTTAGAAAGAATCATACAGAAATAAAATTATTTAAAATAATTATGAGCAAACAATTAGAAAAGATCAAAGCATTGATCGCTAAGCGTGAGGAAGCTCGTCTTGGCGGTGGCGAGAAGGCTATCGAGAAGCAGCATGCACGCGGAAAGTACACAGCACGTGAACGTATCGACATGCTTCTCGATGAGGGAAGTTTCGAAGAATATGACATGTTCAAACTCCACCGTTGCACAAACTTCGGTATGGAGAAGAAGCAGTTCCTTGGCGATGGTGTAGTAGCTGGTAGCGGTACTATCGGCGGACGCCTCGTTTATATCTTCGCTCAGGACTTCACCGTAAATGGTGGTTCTCTTTCTGAGACAATGGCTCAGAAGATATGCAAAGTTATGGATATGGCAATGAAGATGGGTGCTCCGGTTATCGGTATCAATGACTCTGGTGGCGCACGTATCCAGGAGGGTATCAACGCGTTGGCTGGTTATGCTGAGATCTTTGAGCGTAACATCCTTGCTTCAGGTGTTATACCTCAGATTAGCGGTATCTTCGGTCCTTGTGCCGGTGGTTCCGTTTATTCTCCAGCTTTGACAGACTTCACTCTCATGATGGAGAACACTTCTTATATGTTCTTGACAGGTCCTAAGGTTGTTAAGACCGTTACAGGTGAGGACATTGACCAGGAGCATCTGGGTGGTGCGAGTGTTCACTCTACAAAGAGTGGTGTGACACACTTCACAGCAGCAACAGAGGAAGAGGCTTTGGAGATGATCAAGACTCTCTTGAGCTATATTCCTTCAAACAATATGGAAGAGGCTCCTCGCAAGGAGTGCACAGACCCGATAAACCGTATGGAAGATTCTCTGAACGAGATTATTCCAGACGATCCTAACATGGCATACGATATGTATAAGGTTATCGGTGCAGTTGTTGACGATGGTGAGTTCTTCGAGGTTCAGCCTAAGTTCGCTAAGAACATTATTGTTGGTTTCGCTCGTTTCAACGGTCAGAGCGTAGGTATCGTTGCCAACCAGCCTGCTTGCTATGCTGGTGTGCTCGATGTAAACGCAAGCCGCAAGGGCGCCCG
>URLQ01000192.1 GCA_900548745.1 uncultured Prevotella sp. | reverse complement strand
AATGTTTATCGCCCAACTGTATTTTCAGGAAGCAGAGCATGCTCTGCGACATTGTTTGCTGTAAGTCGATGAAGGAGAGCTTGCTCTCGGACAGAGAATTACAGCGAATAATGTAAAACCGAAGGCTACCTGAAAATACAGTTGGGTGTTTTTATTGTTTTTGTTAAGTCCCCTTTAAAGATTCTAAATCTGTGTTCATCTGTGACATCTGTGGGAGAATAAATAATGTAATCCTCCGCACGGTAAAAATCCGTGTTCATCTGTGACTATCTGTGGGAGAATAATAATTATCCGTGTGCCAAAAACTTTATTCGAGTAAGATTTTATAATTTCTCTATCTCGTTTTTTGACAGGTCAGTCATCTTCATAACGGTGTCAACATCCATACCAGACTCCAGCAATTTCTTTGCAACTTGTATAACACCTTCCACTCGCCCCTTCTCCAAAGCCGTATCAATAGAGTTCTTTACATCCCGGTAAGCCTTCAAGCTGTCCTCATATTCTTTCAGCTCCGTAGGGGTGAACTTCGCTATCTCAACATACTTGAAAGACAGCTTGTCGTTGAATACCTTATGCGTCTTCTTGTCGAGCAAACCCACATCATGGTTGATATCATCCTTGTCGAAGGCCTCATCTTCCAAGTCGAAGTTCAGAAGGGCTACGGTATATACATGGTCAAGCTTGAAGTTCCAGTCTGCACCCTTGGGAGCCTGTTCACGGATAGGGAATGTGGAATAGAACAAAGAGCGGTCCTTGAAATACTTCTGGTAAGCGTTCTGCATTTCAACGATGAACTTCTCGCCCTTCTCATTCTCGCAATACACATCAAAGATGGCCTTGCGTTCTGCAAAGACATCACCCACATGCTCACTGTTCAAGTACTTCACATCCTTGATGACCTGAAAACCGTCAAACAGCGAGTTCAGAAAGTTGATGAGCAAATCCTTGTTAGGCTTTGTTCCAAAGATGCGCTTGAAACCGAAATCGGTCAGCAAGCTGATATATCGTTCTTCTATCTGTCGCATGTTATTCTCCTCTAAACGTTTTATTTGGGTGCAAACCGAATGTATAACAACAAACGTGCTTGATTGTTATGCAAAGATACATCATTTCAATGACACCTCCAAACATCTCCCTCACATTTCATTCCACGGAATCAAACTCTCCCACAGATTATTCCCATACGGGTTGACCACATAAATCCGTGAGGTATGATTCACAAGTCCATGATTATTGCGAATTAAGAAACTGAGTTTAAGATGTGGACGCCAGAGAGCTTGCTCTCATAAGAAATTAGCCGAACAGAATACTGCTATTTTCATTGTTATGATGGGTTTTATTTAGTTTTGTATGGGGTTGTCGCCACAAAGACAAACAAAAAGATTGGAATAGTTTTCTTGTTTTACCAATTATTTCTTACTTTTGCATAGACTGAAACTATATCTACTTTCTCGTACATGATGTAAGTACGACTATGAGCGTATGTCGCGCAAGGTGACTTCTAACGATGATGGTGTCAACCTCCCTGTGCATATCATCGCCTATCAAGATGCACAAGGTATGTGGCATCAGTTGCTCGACAAGCCTGACTCTTATCCCGAAACATCTTGTACAGCGATGTTTGTCATCGCCATAGCACGAGGTGTGAATAGAGGATGGCGCGACATGATGGTTTGTCCTGTTACGGTGAAGAATGCTCTTTCTCGACCTGTCTACTTCCCTGGTGGCGACTGGCTCGATTTTTGGATGGGCGAGCGTATCAGCGGACGCCAGTATAAGTCGTTCCTGACTCCCATTGAGATCATGCCTATCTTCTTGCGTCGTGGTGCCATCATTCCTCGTCAGGAGGCTATGCAGTATGTGGGTGAGCGTCCCTATACCAATATTTCGCTGCTCATCTATCCTTCAGAACATTCGGTGTATGAGATGTACGAAGACGATAGTAAGTCGCTCGACTATCAGCAAGGCGTCTATGCCATTACAAAGATGGAGAGTCGTCTCGCACAGAACGAGTGGACGCTCAACATCACAACACCTAAAGGCAGTTACAAGCCCATCTCTCACTACTACAGTGTGAGTGTTTACCTCAAGAAACCTAAGCTTGTTACCGTTGCAGGCAAGTTTGTTGATGGATGGAAGTACGATGAGGCTTTGCGTTGCCTGACGTTTAATGCAGGTGAGGGTGATATGGAAATTGTTGTTAAAATGTAATTAATAGGATGATATGATGCAAGGAAATAGAATTTTCTTATCTATAGCCGCCGTGCTGACAGGTACGGTGGCTTGTGCACAAGGCTCTTACACAGCTTTGAAGTTCAAGACGGCTACCTCGCTCTATAACTACGAGATGTTGCCTGTGCATACGCAGAACTACGAGCGCCAGCAAGTATTCGAGAAGGCATGTCAGTCTAAGGCTGCCATGTTGCAGTATGTGAGTCAGCTACGCAGTCGTTTCACCCAGTTGGCTGGCGAATTGCCCCAGCGTGGCAAACTCAGTGCCCAGGTGGTGGGCAAGGTGAAAGGCATAGGTTTTATAGTCGAGAAAATAGTCTTCCAAAGCACGCCAGGACGTTATGTCACAGCTCATCTTTATCTGCCAGAAAAGGTGCATGGTAAAATTCCTGCTTGCATTGAGATGTGCGGACATGGGCTTGACGGTAAGGGTACAGGCTCAGGAAGTGCCGAACAGTTGGCTGTCAACGGCATTGCAGTCTTAGTGGTTGACCCCTTTTCTCAAGGTGAGCGCCAGCAAACCATTGATGCGCAGGGCAAGAATCTCACGCGTGGCGTTACCACCGAGCATACGCTTATCGCACCTGGCTTCTTGCTTCTGGGTAGCAGTCTTGCCGCACAAGAGTTTTTCGATAATAGTCGTGCCATAGACTATCTGCTCAGTCGCAAGGATATTGATGGCGATAGAATAGGTTGTTATGGTTTCTCTGGCGGCGGCACACAGTCGGCTTATCTTGCTGCTCTCGACGACCGGGTGAAGGCAAGTTGCGTGGGACTATTCTTCTCTTCGCGCGAGCGCACCTTGGAGATACAAGGACCCAGTGATGGATGTCAGTGGATTCCGGCTGAGGGACGTGAGCATATTGAAATTGCTGATATGGCAATGATGAATGCTCCAAAGCCCTTCTTGATATTGGATGGTCGTTTCGATTTCGTTGACCATTGGGGAGCTCTTCGTGGTTATGAAGAGGTGAAGAGATGTTATAGTGTGCTGGGCGCAGCAGAAGCTGTCGAACAGTTCTATACTGATGATGGACATGCCATTCCTCAACCCAGTCAAGACAAGATGGTAAGTTTCTTCCGGAAAGCTCTTTTGGGCGATGTAAAGGGCGAGGTGAAGCCTTACACCTACTGGCATGGCAATGATATGCGCTGTACGAAGTCTGGACAGGTAAACCTCGAATATCAGGATGCACTTAGTACCATGCAGGAGTGTGAGGCGCAGATGGACAGGTTGGCCGACCAGCGCAAGGCATTCTGTTCGCAGTCTATCGAACAAGTGAAGGTGGGCATACTACGTCTGTTGGGGCTTACAGAACTCAACGATCAGTGGCAAGCCATAGAGACTCGTCATGAGATGCAACGAGATGTGGAGGAATATCGTTATCAGCTCAACTGCGAGGGTCAGTATCCTGTGCCTGTCATCGTGAGGATTCCATCGGTAGCCACCAAGCAATCTAATGTTTGCATCCATCTTACTGATGCGGGCAAGGCCAGTCTACTCTTGGAGACAGATCGTCGTGATGCGGTGTCGGATGGAACGATCCATGTCTATGCCGACTTGCGTGGCTTTGGTGAGACAAGCGACATTTTCGAATATAATCTTTCTAAATATTGGAACACGCAGTATCGGTCGGCTATCACGGCCTTGCATGCAGGGAAGCCACTTGTCGGACAGCGCGTGCAAGACCTGCGTACGCTACTCAACTTCTGTGCTACTAACACTCTGCTGAAAGGTCGCAAGATCGTTGTTCAGGCTGATGGTATGAATGCTGTCGTCGTGATGCATGCTGCTGTGCTTGATGAGCGTCTGGCTGCCGCTAAGCTCACTCGCACACTGAAGACGTGGCGTAGCTACATACAGCAACCCTTGCAGCACGACATGATGCCTAATGTGATTCCTGGTGTTTTGTGCTGCTACGACATTCCCGACCTTTTAGTGTTGGCTCAAGGTAGAGTGATTATAGAAGACTAAAAAGTCGCATTGATAGATTTTTCTATGATATATTTCTTGAAAATCCCAGTAGATGGTGTCCAACTGTCTGACTGGGATTTTTCGTATATCCAACTTTTGTATGTCTTGAATTGTAACTACTCAGCACCCCTATGGGCATGAGTAATTACTTCTATAGGGGTGCTGAGTAGTTACGAGGTTCTATGCTTGATATATGCATACTACATCCTGACAGACTATTTGCATAAATAACCAACAGAACCGCATAAATAAACGGTTTGTTCAGCACGTCTATATAGTCCGATTCTGACATTTACGCCATACCTCTGTAGACATGGGATTTTGTCATGATTTAGAAATTCGGTAACTTTCCCATAGAAAGTCCGTAACTTTCTCATGGAAATTCGGTAACTTTCTATTTGAAGTTAATTGGACATCTGTTTCTACTTGCTTCAACAAGCAATAAAAACCATATCCATCTCCTGTTTTTATGTATAGGATATTCACAGCGTAATTGTATAAAAATACAATTAGCAAACCATTCAAGAG
>URLQ01000191.1 GCA_900548745.1 uncultured Prevotella sp. | reverse complement strand
CACGTGTGGCGCGTCCGCTGTTGTTGTATTGCACGAAGTATTTAGCATCGGAGTCTCCCTCGTTCCACAGTGTGGAGTTACTTACCTGCAGGGTGTTTGCGAATCCTGCCTTGAAATAAACCACGGCGTTGCTGCTTATGTTCGTCTCCGTGCTCGATGTGAGTTGTACGGTGGAGTTGTTTATTACGAGGCTCTCCAGGCAGTATTTCACGTTGCCGTCATATACGAGGTTGTTTTTCACGCCCTTGATGTTGCATCCGTTGATGGTTATGGCACCGAGTATGTTGTAGTAGTCGCCGGAGCCTGTTGCGCCCTTTATGCTCTCGTCGGGAGTATCGCTGAGCGAGATTACCGGGTTGAGCGACTGCGAAGCGTCAATGTCAAGGTTCTTTAGGGCGAACAGCGTGCCTGTCTTCAGGCTTACCTTCCCTGTGTATACCAGTTTTGCGTGGTTCGTTGTACTTGTAGTGCGTAGTGTTACGCGTTTGTTGCCGAAGTCCACATTTTCCGACAAAGTGTAGCTGCCGCCCGCCTCCAGGTCGTAGCAGAGCATCTCTGATGTGGCGTTCTCTGGAACAGGGTTCTCTGTGAAGTACTGATAGAGGTCAGCACCCGCCGGTATGGTCTGGAATGTAGGCGTGAAGGTGTTGTAGAGCTTGTTCACAGCTTCTGTCCCCTTGTTGTTGAGTTTCTCGTTGCCGAGTACGGCAAGGCTCAGTTGGTAGTTTGTGTCTTCTGAGCGTGAAGCGGCAAAAGAGATGTTGTCTATGAGTGTGTCCTTGATAATCTCGTTGTTGTCGAGGTTTGTAAGGATGGCATGGTAGCCGCCTGCACCTTCCACTACGGGCCATTTGAAGACCTGTACAGAACCGTCGCTGCTTGGTGTGACGGTGATTTCGTCAACAGATGGAGCTTCGAGCTGTGCGTTTCTCACATTGCTGCCGAACTTTTCGCCCGTCAGGTCGTCCTGAACGCACGACGCCAATGCCAGCGTTCCTCCTGCGATGCATAGCAGGCTGAGGCTTCTGCAATGTTGTGATAATTGTTTTGTTGTCATAAGTTTAACTTTAAGTTATTTGATTTTGTTAGTTTTATTTCTCCGCAGAGCGCATGTTTCTTTGTGCGTAAACGTTATCCTGTATACAGGATTCATCTTATGCATTTGTTGCCACTAATGGCTTGAATTTGTTTAATAATATTAGTTTGACATATTTAAATATATTGCAAAATTAAACTAATTTTTTTAAACTGTGAAATCTTTCAGGAAGTAATTGTGTATTTGCCAGAAATAACGGTTCTATAATCAGATTTTAAAGTTTGTCCTTCCTTCTCTTAATATAGCTTTATGTATTCGTATGTGTTGCCTACGATGGCGAGGTATCTCTCGAAGTCGGTGTGCGTTATGACTACTGTGCCGCGACAATCGTTCGGGTGGAACGAGAGTGTTTGCGCCTCTTTGAGATTTTCGTCGAGAAACAGGTGTACGTGGTTCTCCTGGTCGTTGATGAGTCCGAATGGTGACACGCTGCCCGGTTCCAGTCCCAGGTATTTCATCATTCTCTCGGGCGATGCGAACGAGAGTTTGCCGCATGAGGGCAGTCCCTGACTTACGAGCGACTCTTTAAGCATGTGTTCGAGGTCGTGTATTGCAAGGTCGTGGTCGCAGTTGAAGCATACCAGATAGTGGCGGTTGCCTTTGTGGTTGCGGAAAAATAGGTTTTTGCAGTGCACGCTGCCGTCGTCTTTCCACCATAGTTTGGCTTCCTCTATGTTTTTTCCTTCGGGGTGGTTATAGTTGGAAAACGGGATGTCGTGTTCTCTGAGATAGTTTAATACGGTTTCTTCGCGAGTCATGATTTTGGTAATTGGGTTATGTATATGCAAATTTACAATTTTCTTTAATATATGCAAATCTTAAAATGTTAAAAATAGCATCGGTAGTTTTTCTTGTCGGGCGGATATAATGTATGTGAAGCTTGTGTCTTTCAGTTTTTCCCGGTCCAAGAAGAGCAAAAAAGGCAAGGTGTATGACAATGGTTCGTTGATTGCGGTAGAATATAAAAAGGGGAGGGACAAACCGTCCCCTCCCCCTGAAGTTCTACTGAATTCCAAAGTCCATCTGCTGGCGATTCACTTCTTCGAGTGTGCGCTGTCGCTCCTCTTCAGTCATCTGTGTGGAGATGGAAGATATGCTGGTGTCGGTGGTGCGCTGCACGCTCTCCGACGGGCGGTCTGTGTAGCATTTGGGCAGTTCTGCCGGAACGCTCTCTATTGTGAGTGAAGCTTCCGTAGGGGCGTATACTCCACTGAATGCGCTCTGTGCGTGTATGGTTATCTTGCCGGGCTTGTCGGTGGCTTGTATGAGTACCGGGGCGCTTCCCCATTCTACGGTGCGCGGATTGGCAAGTATCGACTCGTCGCCGATGATTCTGCCTTCACCCTCTACTGTGAAGCGGATATTGTCTTTTGCCAAGCGCTTCACGTTGCCGTTGTCGTCGGTAATCTCTGCCACTACCACTATGAAGTCGCTGCCGTCGGCAGTAAGTTGCTTCCCCATTTCATCGGCATAGAGACGTATCTTGGTGCTGCGACGTGATGGCATTTTCTTTTCCGAGCATACTACCTTGCCGTCTTTTATGCCTTCTGCAAGCAGACTTACGCGCTGCCAGTTGCGCTGTTTGTAGCTGTAATCGCGTGCTTTCCAGAAGTCCCAGAATCCCTTGAACACTACGGGCGTGCATGGCTTGTCAGCTGCATTGTGTACTACGGGCAGAGTGAGAACCTTGTCGCCCTCAAACTGTGTTAGGCGTACGCTGTCGCAGTTGGAGAACACCACCACGTCGTTGTCGGAGAACTGTGTCATTTCGTTTGCCACGAACACCATAGGCTCCTGTGTGCGGTCTTGTGAGCGGAACATCTCGAAGGCGTATTTCTTCTGTCGGAAAGCGTCATAGATTCCTCCGTAGTATGGGTCGGGGTGATAGCCGCGCTGATGGTCGAAGGGGTGCCACTGGCAACCTCCTATGAACTGATGCTGGTTGTGGAACATTTCGCCGTAGGTGTCGCAGAGCGAGAGAGCTGCTGTGAGCATTGGCTTTTCGCCCCATGAGCGTGCCGCCCTGTTGAGGCAGTTGTGTGCGTACCAGTCGTCTACCATTTCTCCGAATTCTCGTGTGAAGACGCATTTGTCGTCAGGTGTGCCTTCCTTGCCGATGTCGTCGGTCCATCCGTAAACTACGTCGTAGTTGTCTTTCACTCCTTCGGAGTTCATGTCTGCCACAGCTACGGGTCTGCCGGGGTAGGGGAATTCCTCTTTTGTAATGTCGAGTGCCTTTAGTGCGAAGTCTTTCGGATAGCGTGTCTCGTTGAGGATAGGTTCCCACATCAGCACGCTGGTGTGGTTGCGATCGCGTCGGATAATCTGCCGTGTGTTCTCGTGTACGAGCTGTCCAAACTCAGGGTCTTTGTTCCAGTATTGCCATCCCGGTGTGGGCACAATGATGAAGAGTCCCAGTTCGTCGCATGCGTCCATGAAAGCCGGGTCTTGCGGATAGTGTGCAGCTCTGATGATGGTCATTCCTGCATCCTTGAGCCTCTTGGCATCGCGCCATTGCTGGCTGTTTGGCAGGGCATTGCCTACGTAGGCAAAGTCCTGATGGCGGTTTCCGCCTATGAGCTGGTGGTATAGTCTGCCGTTTAGCCAGAATCCCTCTTTTCCGCAGAATTCGGCGCGACGTATGCCCATGCGTACTATTCCGCCATCGATGGTCTTTCCGCCTTCAACCACTCTTATTTCCACGTTGTAGAGATACGGTTCTTCGGGGCTCCACAGGTGTGGGGCTTTCAGAGTGGAGTGTAGGTAGAACGTGGATGTGGCACCTGCCGCAACGGCATTCTTCTGTTTGATGGTTGCCACCGGCTTGCCCGTCTTGTCTTTTATTGTAGCTATGACGGTTGGTGTGGCGTTGCGTGTCGTCTTGTTGCCCACTTCCACATTAATATGTATGTCTGCTTTCTTTTCTGAGATGTTGTCGTAGTGGAGAAACACTCCTCCGCCTGCCACCTTGTTCTCTTCGTTGGCGTCGGTGATGGCTACTGGTGATTTTCCGATGAGCCATACGTCACGGTACATACCGCCGTGGTAGCAGAAGTCGAGTGCCGACTGCTTCTTTCCTGGCGGATAGCTCTTGTCGTCGCTGTTGTCTGCCTTTACTGCGATAAGGCATTTCTCTCCGGCCTTTACTCCGAGTCGGCTCAGGTTAACTATTATGGGCAGATATCCTCCGAGGTGGTCAACGGCTTTCCTGCCGTTCACGTAGATTTCCTGTTTGCCCATGATGGCTTCGAAGTATAGGGTAATGTCTTTGCCCAGCATGTCGGCAGGCATGGTGAAGTGTTTCCTGTACCAGGCTATGCCCTGGTAGTTTCTGCCTCCGCTTGCCTCCGATGGTTCGAGGCGCAGGGTGTGTGGTGCGCAGACTACTTGCCATTTGCTGTCGTCGAAGCCCATGGCTTCGGCTCCGTTTGCGTCGCCACGGTGGTAGCGCCAGCCTTGGTTGAAGTTGTATACTGTTCTTCCGCTGCCGTCGAGCGGGAAGAAACCCGCCACAGATGTGTTTCCGCCAAGCGGGGTGGCGGACATGCTGACTGCATTGAGCGACAGCAGCATGAGGAGAAAGGATATGAGGTGTTTCATTGTTTTATTTTTTTTAGTTGGGAGAACAGAGAGTCTGGGGAGAACAGAGTTTAGAGA
>URLQ01000190.1 GCA_900548745.1 uncultured Prevotella sp. | reverse complement strand
CCCCAGACTCCCTATTGCTTTATGGTAGCAACTCTATGTGTTTTATTCTCTGTCTGCGCCATGTGTAGATGCAGTGGATGTGACCGTCTGCGGTTTGTATTATCGACGGATAGGAGTACTGGCTGATGGGGGAGTCTTCGAGAGTTATCCAATGGTGCCAGTTTTCGCCGTCGTCGCTCTTCATCAGCGAGAGCGGTGTGCGCAGTCCTTTACCGTTCTTAATGCCGTGCGGTATGGGTTTCTCGTTGCATATCATCACGTGCATGCCGTTGTTGAGCGTTACAGCATCCAGCCCGCTGTTGTTATTTGGTAGGCTCAAGAGTTTCAGCTTTGTCCATGTTTCTCCGTTGTCGCTGCTGTATGTTATTGCCACGTGTTCGCTGCGTGTGCGTGCCAGGGCAGCCAGTCGTCCGTCGCTGAGGAAGATGATGGTTGGCTGTATGGCGAGGTCCTTGATGCGCATCTTTCCGTCCTGCATGATGCTGTCGGTAGCCACATAGGGTGTTCGTTTCCATGTCTTGCCCATATCGTCGGAGTATTCGAAGTATAGTCTCCATCCGTCGCTCTCGATGCTTGTAGGTGCGATGAGTCTTCCTTTGCTGAGCACGGGTTTGTTTTTTACCGGTCCGAGGAAGTCCTGTTGCAGAGGCATGCGCTTTGACCATGTCTTGCCACCGTCTTTTGAACGCACCATCCATCCGGTCCAGTCACTCACTTTGTTGCCGATTTTGAAGTATATGACGAGGTCGCCGTCAGGAATCTGGTAGACAACTGGGTTCCAGCAGGCTTTTCGCACTGAGTCGTTCATTACCCCGTCTGCCACCATCTGCGGTAGCGTCCAGCTGCTGGAGCCTTTCGGCTTTCGACTCACCCAAATGCAAACGTCAGGGTTGCGCTCTTTGGTGCCTCCGAAGTATGTTGCCACGAGGTCTCCGTTTTTCGTTTCGGCTATTGTTGCCGAGTGGCATTCGGGGAATGAGGCCTTGGTGTATAGAAATTCATCAGCAAGGATATGGGGGTCTCTTGTGGGCAGTTTCTGGGTGAAGGAGTATTTTCCGGAGCCGGTCTCTCTTGTCGTTCCGTCTGGCATGAAGAGTGTGGCTGTGGTGTTGGCAGGAATCTCTACGTCCCAGTGCAACGTGCCGTTCTGTTTTCTCCAGTGGCTCGTGATGTTGCCGTAGATGCTCTTGAATGAGGCGTTGATGTTATCAATTTCGTCAACTCCAAATTCGGGCTTCAGTATGATGTGTTTGTAGCCTGGCTTTGCGGGGTCGCTGTTTATTCCTCCGAGGTTCTGGTAGATCCATGATACGAGGTCGCCGAGCAGCATCACGTGGTTCCCGCTGTTCATCTTTGGACTTGCCGTGTTTCCGTTCCACAGTTCCCATGTTGTGGTAGCTCCGTTTTCAGCCATGTAGCCCCAGCTGGGGTATGCTTTGTTGGTGGCGAGTAGCCATGCCACGTCGGTTCTTCCCATATCGGAAAGAGCGTGCATGAGCCATTGCACGCCAATCACTCCGCAGGATATTCTGCCTTTGTTGTCGGTGATGATGTTCTTCAGAATGTTTTTTCCCACTTCCGTCTTCACGTAAGGGTCGTCTGTCATTCTGAATGCCAGCGGCAGCAGGTTTGCTGTGGCTGTGTTGTTGCCGTAGAAGGTGGAGTCTGGATAGAGCAGTCCTCCGTAGGCCTTGTGTGTGCGCGGCTTTATGGTGAGGAATTTCCTGTTGAAGGCTTTTTTCACAGTTTCCGCCTTTTGGGCAAAGGCTTCAGCCTCGTTTTTTTTGCCGAGGATATTGGCAAAGCGCTGCATCTTCTTGTTCAGGAGATAGTAGTAGGCTGTGGCAATGAGCGTGCCATCGGTTACGCGCTTTGGATCTTTGCTGTGGATCATTTTTATGTCCTCTGGCGGTACACACCAGTCGCCATATTTGTCGCGTGGCATGAGTCCGTCCTTTTCATACTGGTACTCCATGTGGCTTATCCATTTTCTGGCGGCAGGATAGAATTTGCTTATTGCCGATGTGTCGGCAAACTGATCATACTGCATTTCCATGGAGAAAGGCAGGGCAGCGGGCCATGTTATATTGTCGGAATAGTAGTTCCAGTAGGCAGGTGCCACGTCAGGGATGCAGCCGTCTTCGCGCTGTGCTTCACAGATGTCGCGGTCCCATTTGTTGTAGAGCAGGTTGTTGTCGAAGATGAACGATTCTCCGAGGCATCCTCTTGTGCGGTCGCCAAGCCATGGCTGTCTCTCGTCGCGCTGCGGACAGTCTACGGGCATACCTTTGTAGTTGGTGAGAATGCCCCATTCCGCATTGTGATAGACTTTGTTGAGAATAGAGTCGGAAGAGGCGAAGAAGCCGGTTTTTTCCATTTCGTCGCTCACCACCTCGCCGATGAAGTCCTCCTTCTTCGGGTTCTTCAGTCCTGTTATCTGGGCGTAACGGAAACCGTGGTATACGAATGTCGGTGTCCACCAGCGGCCGTTCTCCTTGCCGTTGGCAATGTAGCAGTCGGTGGAAAGAGCGTGGCGCAGGTTTTCGCGGTAAAGTCTGCCGTCTTTGGTAAGTGTTTCGGCAAAGCAGATTTTGATGGAGTCGCCCTCTGCAGCGCCGTTAATCTTCAGTTTTAGCCATCCTGCAATGTTCTGTCCGAGGTCTATGATGGCTGTGTCACCATGCATTGTGATGGATTTTGCCGCCATCTGTTGTTGTACCTTCATGTTTGGCGCCATAGCTCCGCGTATGGTACCTTCTGGTATAGCCACGCGTTCGGCGTTCTCCCAGCGGCTGTCGTCGAATCTGGCAGAAGTCCATGCTCCGAATTCCTTGCGTGCGTCGTATATCTCCCCGTCGTATTCGTTGTTGGAGCGTATTGCTCCGTCGGCATTGAGCTTCCATTTTGAGTCGGTGGAGATGGTCTTTCTTGTGCCGTCTTCAAATTCTACAATGAGGTTTGCCCTCAGCTTAGGGTAGCCGAAGTTCGTAATCTTGTATGGTTTCTTTTTTTGCTGCATGGTGTAGTAGCGTCCGTTGCCGAGCGCCACACCGATGGCATTTTCTGTGGTGAGCATGGATGTCACGTCGAATGCGTTGTAGAGCACAGTCTTGCGATAATCGGTGGGGGCAGGTGCCAGTACTTGGTCGCCCACCTTTCTGCCGTTGATGAAGGCTTCGTACATGCCCAGTCCGCTGATGTAGAGAGTGGCACGTCTGACCTTCTTGTCGAGTTTGAACTCCTTTCTGATGTATCGCGAGGAGAGCTGGCTGTGAATTTCCTCCTTGTCCCATGGCTTGGCAGCGTCGAAGCCTATCCATTGTCCACTCCAGTCAGACTCCGTGAGTAGACCGATGTTCCACATCTGCACGTCGCTCCATGCTGACTCCCCCTGCGTGGTGGCAACTTTCACGCGCCAGTAGCACGGAGTGTTGCTGCGCAGCTGCTTGCCGGCATAGTTTACCCATTGTGACTGGTCGCCGCTGATGGTTGTGTCCCACAAGTCGCCTTCGCCAGCCATTGCCTTCTCGTATGTGGAGGCAACGATGATGCGACAGCTCGTCTGCATAACGTTCTTCTTTCCGCTCTCTATGCGCCAGCCGAGGCGTGGAGTGGGGGTGTTGATACTCAGTGGAGCGGTCATACGCTCCGTCCTGAGGTCAACGACTCTGATGGCGGCAGTCCCTTTGCCGGGCTTCTTGGCGGCGTATGCGTTGAGCATGGCAAGAGCCGCCATTACGGTTATAATAGTTTTGTTCATAATCCTTAATTTATATATGTATGGACGCGTGTTTTTTTCTTTTGTAACCATGAAGGTCTGCTTTATGGGAGCGTGGACAAAGGCGTGGGGGCGAAGGGCATTGTTTTCTGACCCTATTAACCTGAGTTCGGGATAAGAAAGTTTTCGGTTCTTCGTCAATTTAGGTGGTAAAAACAATGCTTATAAGTTTCCTAAACACTTTTCTGCCAACATATTAGTGAGTAATATTAGAAGTTACAAATGTATGTAATTGTTTGGTATCCAAGAGAAGTGTGTTGAACAGCATGTAACCTGACGTCTTGAGAGCAAAATTACTTTATGCCGACTGATTGGCAAGAGATATTACCACCTAAATTGACGAAGAACCAAAGTTTTCGAAAAAATCTGTCATTCTGTCATTCTGTTTTAATAACCTGCAATATATCAGCAAAATACAATAATTGACAAAAGCTTATATTTATGCTATATCTGTCAGTTTCTGTCATTCCGGGATTTTGACATCAATACCGTCTAACTATCAGATACTCAGTGCCATTTGAAGAATGACGGTGTGTTATACCATCAATAATCTTCAGCTTGCGACCAAAGGAAATGAGGCTGTTTCCGACCAAAGTGGCACCATATTTTGACTTTAATTCCTTATAAATGGCGGCAACTGACATATATTGCCCTTCTGTTTTGTCCTTGGCAACGGTAAAGCTGTCGAAGAAACATTGCTCTATAGGTTGCTCTACCTGATACCTGCTGTTCCAAGTCATGATCTTCGCCGTTGCGGCAGCCTCTTCTTCGACAAGTTCTCCGTCATCATCGGTATACTTTACGAGGATATGAATGCCCAATCTGTCGGTACTCTCCACGGCAGCAAAGGTTGAAGGCTGATAATGATAAAGACTGTCGGGAATCCATGACTTACGACTCATAACTCATGGACTTACGACTCATAACTCATGGACTTACGCCCCATAACTCATGGACTTACGCCCCATAACCCATAGACTTACGACTCGAAAGTCACTGAAATATAGTTTAAATGAAGCAAAACATCGTTTTTTTATATGATTATTAGTAAGCGTATCCGCGATGCAGCCTTTTTTTTAATCATTATGCTTTTTACCTTTGCAGCAACA
>URLQ01000189.1 GCA_900548745.1 uncultured Prevotella sp. | reverse complement strand
GCAAAGAGAGTTTACTCTCAGTTTGCCGAGTGCAGCTAAGTATTATGCAAATATAGCAATAAAACCTTGTTTTGCCTATTTTTAAGGACTAAAATTAAAGGGAAAGAAGCGTTTTGACTATATTTGAGGGTGCCGAGATTTGCCCTGTTTCTCCTTATCCGCTAATTTTGCTCGCGTAGAATGATGCCGACGTCACAAGCAACAACAAAAGAGTTGGCGTAGCGAAGTAAAACCAATTAAACAAAAAATATTATGAGAATTAACGAATTATTCAAGAAGACGCTGACGTCTATCAGCGCATTAAACATTTTACCATTTGTGCTAACGGCAACGCTGTTCCTCTCGTGCAGCGACGACACCACCGATGTGGACGGACGAATATACACCGACGTGCCGGCATCGCTCATCAGCGACCCTGCAAAGCTAAAGATGCTCCAGTCTATACAGGACCTGGATGACGGCAGATTCTTCTATCTCGACTATACAGCCGACTATAAGCTCGACCTCATGAAGGAAAGCAGCATAACGACAAATGCCGGACTTATAGGCTTCGTACTGAACAACCTATGCGATTCGCCCAAGGCTCCTGCCAATGCAAAGCTGAACTATGATGCCGGGTGCAGTGCCTTTGCTGCCCAGACCCCCGAAGGCAAATACATAATGGGGCGCAACTTCGACTATTCGCATGGCAACGAACCTATTGCCGCCGCCCTCGTACGCACAGCACCAAAGGGGAAGCTAAAATCCATCTCGCTCGTCGACGGCTACTGGATAGGCTACCGACAGAACCTTTACCACAACTTCAGCGACGACGTAAAAGTATTCAACGAAAAGAAGAAGCAGGACCTTTCCTATATCATGGGCTTCCCCTATCTGTTGATGGACGGCATGAACGAGGCTGGATTTGCCATCTGCGTACTGCATCTCGACGGTAAGCCGACACAGCAGAACAGCAATGCCTACAAGCTTACCACTACAGTGCTCATGCGCTATCTGCTGGACAACGCACGTTCGGTTGACGAGGCGGTAAGGATGATGAAGGAGGTAGACCTGCACGTGCCTGACGGCAATGGCAACTACCACTTCTACGTGGCTGACGCAACGGGCAAACATGCTGTGCTGGAATACGTATGGGACGAGGAGCATCGCGACGCACGCTTTATAGACGACGAGATATATGACAGCAATGGAAAGATAAAGGGCTTCAACTATCCCGACGTGCTGCCAAACACTCTCCATGTGATGACCGACAAGCATTGCGTGAGCAATTTCTATATCTCGCCCACGATGGACTGCTCGGCAAAGGGACCTCTTAAGTCGCAGCACGGCAAGACACGCTACGACATAATGGACTTTGTGCTGACACAAAACAACGACTGCCTTACCGAAGCCCGTGCCATGAGTCTGCTCGATGATGTCAGTCAGGCAGAGAGTCCGACCGAAGTGACAAGCCACACCCAGTGGTCTGTAGTATACAATCTCAGTGAGGGCAAGGCAACGGTATGTGTAAACCGCAACTTCAGCAAACCTTTCACATTCTACTTGAAATAACCAAAAACAAGAGTCCCAATGACTCATCGGACAACGACTATATGGTCTGTTCTCTCTTCCAAGCGTAACCGGACTTCAATAATAATCCGGTTACGCAAAAGAGGACTATAGAAAAAGAAGAATTCCAAGCATACCGACAAGACATTTAAGCCACCTGAATCAGCTACAAATCAATGCTTTTTCCCCCTAAAAAACACATCTCAGAAGTATCAATCCATACTTAGTGAAAACATGCCATTTTAGAAAGTTACCGAATTTCTCATAGAAGTCCAATAAGTTACTTTTTTCACCTCATTCAATCCTTAAATATAATAGCATAAATAAAAAATCTTTAAAACAAGACATTTGGAACATTTTTCATGCCCATAGCAAAGATGCGCTTCATTAATATTATCGTAGCTTTGCAACAGAATCTTAATACATTAAACGATATGGACATGAAAATATTCAGGACAACTGTTTGCTGCATACTTCTACTCGTTGCGGCATCCGATGCGTTTTCACAAAGAGTTGAACATATAGCCTACGGCAATATGGACAGCTGGGTTGTAAGAAACATCAAAGAGTCTGCCATCATCGGCGGCAAGAAGAAGACAATCTATGCCATCGGCCCTAACACAACCATCAACAGCAATACACCATACAAGAATATGGGTGGCTCGCCGTGGGGCACATCCAACGTGATGGCGAAGGTGATGGGCATCGTAAAGACCAACAACTCCGTATTCCGCGACATTCATCCCGGTCACGGACACTGTGCAAAGATGACGACACATATCGAGACATGCAAGGCGCTTGGCATCATAAACATTAAGGTGCTTGCCGCAGGCTCCATATATCTTGGCGACATGAAGGAACCTATCACCGGAACGAAGGACGGTCCCAAGAACGTGAACTGGGGCATCAGATTCAACAAACGGCCGAAGGCTCTGCGCTACGACTACAAGATTGCCGCTCCAGGAACGAAGAACAGGATAAAGGAAACCGGATTCAGCAGCAAGACTACCGTGCCGGGACAGGACTATTGCATCACCGTTCTCTATCTGCAGAAGAGAACCGAAGACAAGAAAGGCAACATCACAGCAAAGCGTGTTGGCACCCTCGTTGTAAAATACGGCAAGTCAACAAACTGGGTTAATGGAGCGACATACGAGATTTTGTATGGCGACATAAGGAAGAACCCTCACTACAACGCTGCCACGATGGGGTTGCGCTCCTGCGACTATGCCCGCAACAGCAAGGGAAAGAGCGTGCCGGTAAGGGAAACAGGCTGGGCTGATGCCGACGAGACTCCGACGCATCTAATATTGCAGTTCTCGTCAAGTCATGGCGGTGCCTATATCGGAACACCGGGCAACACATTCTGGGTTGACAACGTGGCTCTTGTATACTAAAACGCTGTAGCACACTATTATAAGAAACTCCAAATGAAAATATTCAAAGACATATACAGATGGTGTCTGCAACCGTGCCACTTGTTCTTTTTAACCATCATCACACTGATGCTACCCAACGTGGCATTGTGCATAACGGAGAGAATGCCGCTCATGGCTGCTCTTGCCAACATTCTGCTTCCGGGGGGCATCTACTGGCTGCTGATGACACTGGCAAAGAAACCGGGAAAAGCGATATGGTGGCTGTTCTTCTTCGTCTTTCTCGCCGCCTTCCAGCTTGTGCTCCTCTACCTCTTCGGAAGAAGCATAATAGCCGTGGATATGTTCCTGAACCTTATCACCACCAACCCGGGCGAAGCAATGGAACTTCTCGACAATATCGCACCTGCCGTAGTGGGAGTGTTCGTGATATATCTGCCGCTGCTTGCGCTTGGCGTCATGTCCGTCTGCGGCAAGAAAGAGCTGGACAAAAGCTTCATCCGCAAGCAAAGGTCCGTAGGTTATGCAATAATCGCCTTGGGACTGGTTTCGCTTGCAGGAAGCTACATGTCGGACAAAGCCTACAGGGCGGAACTGGATCTGTATCCTGCCAACGTATTATACAACATTGTATTGGCTGGAGAACGGACTTACCAGACGGCGCATTATACTGAGACATCAAAGGGTTTCTCCTTTCACGCCCGGCAGACACAGTCCGAATCAGAGAAGGAAGTGTACGTAATGATTATCGGAGAGACGGCAAGGGCATGTGAGTTTCAGCTTTATGGCTACAACCGTCCGACGACTCCTCTGCTGTCGAAAGAAGACAATCTCGTAGCCTTCACAAATGTCCTGTCGCAATCCAACACCACGCACAAGAGTGTTCCAATGCTCATGTCGGCAGCCTCAGCCGTAGACTACGACCGGATATACCGGGAGAAGGGAATCATTGAAGCCTTCAAGGAAGCCGGGTTCCACACGGTGTTTATCTCCAACCAACAGCCGAACCATTCGTTTATCGACTTCTTCGGAAAGGAGGCTGACGAATGGAAATTCATAAAGGAAGACTCTGAAGACGGTAGAAACACTCCCGACACGGAGATGATAACGATGCTGAACAAGGTGTTGGACAAGGGGCGCAACAAGGAGTTCATTGTTCTTCACAGCTATGGTTCCCATTTCAACTACCATGACCGCTATCCTCGCAACGCCGCTTTCTTCCAGCCAGACGATGCCACGGAGGTGAAGAAGGAGAACAGAGAGCAACTTATCAACGCCTACGACAACACCATCCGATATACGGACAGATTCCTGCATGGCGTTGTTGATGCCTTAAAAAGGCATGGTGCGATATCAGCCATGATTTATACCTCCGACCACGGAGAGAACATCTTCGACGACGACAGGAACCTTTTTCTGCATGCTTCCCCCACTCCCTCATACTATGAGCTTCATGTACCATTCTTAGTGTGGACTTCCGACAGGTACAACTCCGCTTTTCCTAACATGCAAGACATATTAAAGAGCAACCGGAAGAAGCCGCTGGCAAGCAGCGCTTCCCTGTTTCACTCCATGCTTGGCATTGCAGGAATAGAGACTCCATACCTTGCAGACTCTCTTAATGTAGGAAGTCCCAAGCTGCATTCCGCACCGCGCCGCTACCTTAGCGACCACAACAAAGCCGTGACTCTCGATAAAGCCGGCTTGGGAGAAAAAGACTTCCGCCTGTTACGTCAGCACCATGTGGACTACAAATAGAAAAAATGGTGATAGACGGCATTACTACAGCCTGGTCTATCACCATTATATATTTATTCTTATAAACACATAAGGCGACAGTAATCAAGCCATCTCTCTTTTCATATCCCTGAACACGCTCCACGCCACAGGCACCGAAAGAAGAAACGAGCACAAGTCAGACACTGCCTGACTCATCTCTACACCGGCAAGACCTAAGAACTTAGGCAGGAT
>URLQ01000188.1 GCA_900548745.1 uncultured Prevotella sp. | reverse complement strand
ACAACGGAAAACGTGAGAGACGTATGAGAAATCCAGAGCAAGTATTAAACATTTTAGCTGGACACAGCAATGAGCCCGAGTATAAATACGAAAGGCTTTACCGTATTCTATTCAATGAACAGATGTTCTTTGTCGCCTACCAACGTATGTATGCAAAGCCGGGCAACATGACACCCGGCACAGATGGCAAAACTGAGGATGAAATGAGCATTGATAGGATAAACAAACTCATAGAGAGTATAAAGGATGAGACTTATAGTCCCAATCCTGCAAAGAGAACTTACATTCCGAAAAAGAATGGGAAGATGCGTCCGCTAGGAATACCGTCTTTTGAAGACAAATTGGTTCAAGAGGTAGTAAGAATAGTGCTTGAAGCCATATATGAGGGACACTTTGAGTGGACATCGCACGGTTTCAGACCAAACCGAAGCTGCCACACAGCACTGAAAAGTCTACAAAACAATTTCAACGGTGCAAAATGGTTCATTGAGGGAGATATAAAAGGCTTCTTTGACAACATAGACCATAATGTGCTGATAGAAATAATGAAAGGCAGAATAGCAGACGACAGATTTCTTCGTCTGATACGGAAATTCCTCAATGCAGGGTACATGGAAGAGTGGCAATTCAACAAGACTTATTCAGGGACACCGCAAGGTGGTATCATAAGCCCTATTTTGGCAAACATATACCTAGACAAGTTCGATAAGTACATGGATGAATATGCCAACAAATTCAATAAAGGGACAGCAAGAAGCCGCAACAAGGATATTTGCAAACTCAACAGCAGAGTACACTACCTAAAACGTAGGATAAATGAAGTAGAGGATGTAAACGTAAGAACAAGGATGGTAGAAGAACTGCACGAAAAGCAGAAGCTGATACTTACAATGCCAAGTGGCAATGATATGGATGTAAACTTTCGCAGGTTGAAATACGTGCGCTATGCCGATGATTTCCTTATCGGAGTTATCGGAACGAAAAACGAATGTGAGACAATCAAAGCTGACATCACTAAGTTTATGCAGGAAAAGTTAAGGCTGGAGATGTCACAGGAAAAGACTTTGATTACAAATGCACAAGACAGCGCAAAATTTTTGGGTTACGAAATATATGTCCGTAAAGACTATGCCACAAAGAGAAACAGTAACGGAACAGTGCGCAGATACTTCAACGGGAATGTGATACTACACGTTTCAAGAGAAGTAATCAAGAACAAGCTGCTCAGCCTCGAAGCCATGAAAGTTGTCACCAAACACGGCAAGGAGACATGGGTGTCAAAAGGCAGGACTTATATGATTGACAATGAAGCGCACGAGATTGTATCTCAGTTTAATACCGAAATACAAGGGTTCTACAACTATTACTCAATAGCAAACAATGCATCGGCTTTGGGACGCTCTTTCGGCTGTATTATGAAGTTCTCCATGTACAAAACTCTTGCTCAAAAGCTGAATATGTCAGTGAGAAAAGTCATTGAAAGATACCGCAAGGACAATCTCTTTGCAGTGCCTTTTGTAAACAAGGGAGGAGAAACCAAGTACAGGGTATTCTATAATGAGGGATATGCCCGCAAAACGGATTGTGAAACAGCCCCAAGTGACAATCTGCCGTACATGTTCAAGACGCCATCGTTGAGTCTGATAGAAAGGCTTACAACAAAAACGTGCGAACTATGTGGCAAGCACGGAGAAGTGGTAATGCACCATGTCCGCACACTCAAAGAGTTAAAAGGTAAAAATGACTGGGAACGCAAAATGCTCTACATGCACAGAAAGACTTTGGTTGTATGTGCGGAGTGTAACGCAAAAATCCAGAGATGTGTCAAGTAAGATGATGTTACAGATGGAGAGCCGTATACATGGAGACGTGTAAGTACGGTTCGGGGGCAGGTAAGCGAAAACCTACCGCTGTAAAGCGGAAAGGCGTTGTTTGCCGAGCCTACAGATAACCGTGCAGAAATTGGATAATGACCTCACGATGCTGGGCGACAAACTGAGCAAATCATTCGGAAACGTGAAAATAGCTGGGATATGAAACGGGAAATAATCACAACGGACAGCTATGGTAGAATTACCATACCATCCGATACAGGTAATATATGGATGAATGAAATGGAGCTGGTGGAGCTGTTCGGGGCAATCGCCCCGACGCTCCGTGCCGCCATTCGTGCCGTGTACAAGTGTGGAAATTTTAATCCTCTTGAAGCTGAAAAACGTATCAAGCTGCTCAACGGCTATTACGCGGACATGTATGCCTTGCCGATGATGGTGGCACTCGCTTTTCGCATTGACACGTCAGGTGCCGCAACGGTTCGCAATGCACTGCTGGAAAGATTGTGCCGACGAAAAGAAAAACAAGTCCTGCTAGTGTCAATGAATAACAGAATGCCGTATGAATGTTAGGGTGAACTTTTTATGTTCAGCCACTACAATACCTATGCGGACATCAAGCGGCGGAAGAACGAGAGCCGGACGTATTTCTTTGACAGGGCGGCGGAACGGCTGAACCGCAGGATGATGCGGGACGAGGAGGCGGAACGGAAGAGGCGGTGAAGCAAGAAAATAAGCGATAAGTCCGCCTTGATTTATTACGAAAAAAATAAAAAAAATTTCTACTATATTTGTATTATCAAATATAAATTGTACTTTTGCAATACAATATCGCCCTTAGGTGGAAAATACTAAGGCTCGCCACCCCTAAAAAGGTGGCTTATTTTTTATATATACAATTGGAATATGGAGCAAAAACAACGCGTTATAGTCTATATTGATGGATTCAATTTCTATTTCGGACTGAAGAGCAATGCTAAATGGAAGAAATATTATTGGCTTGATATAGTCAAGTTGTTCGAGATGTTCATGCGCCCGAATCAGGAGCTTGTTGCCGTCAAGTATTTTTCGGCAAAGCCTGATGATATAAACCAAAGTCTTCGCCAGAATGCCTTTTTTCAAGCCAATAGAGAAAATCCAAAATTCAAGTTGATATTGGGTAAGTATCTGAAAAAATCTATAACCTGTTTCAAATGCGGAAATGTTATTCATACCCATGAGGAAAAGGAAACTGATGTACGAATAGCTACACAGATTGTAGCAGATGCCTATCAGAAGAATTGTGATATATCCATTGTAGTATCAGCTGATAGTGACATGATACCTGCTATCGAACTTGCAACAGAAGCTTGTCAAAAGGTTTTTGTATATTTCCCTCCTTACCAGTACTCCAGTAATCTTGCTACTATGGGTATGGGTAAGCCTATCCATATGAAACAATATGAAACTCGTTTCAGGCAATGTCTTTTACCTGATGTGGTACATCTTGGAAAGGCAAACTTTGATTTACAGATACCTAAGAAATGGAAGGCTTTTCAGTCAATCTGAATCAGAAATACGCGTTATAAAAAAGGAAAATCCGTAATACAGTCTGGAATATCCAGTCGTATTACGGATTTTTCTTTTCGTCTATGATATTTCTATTTGTTCTGCAAGAGGTATTGCAGTTCGGGGTCGGACTGTATGCGCTGCAACTCGTCAGCGACAATCTGCCGGACCTCGGCACGGATACGGTTGTAGTTATCCTAGTTCATCTCCTTCATGCGGTCGTTGCCGCCGGCATCTGTAAAGTCCGTGATGACGGGTATAGACCGGTAAGCCTGTTCCTCACGCTTCACTTTCTCGGCATCGACCACAATTGGATGATTAACGGTTTAATCTGACGTAGTGACGACATGAAGTCATTAAATCCGTAAATCAGTGCGTCAGTCAATCTGTAATTTTCTGCAACAACCAGTCCCCGAAGACGTGCATATTCCACGACTTCGGGCTTTTTTATCTCCTTTTATCTGAAAGAGCCACCCGTTTATACTACATTTTCTTTTGGCATGACCTATTTTGCGCCGTTCTGCATAGATTTGCGTATCAAGATTTTACCGACACTTCCGTAGCTTTGCAACCATGTTTAACCCGTTGCCGACAGAATGTAGGCAGCACTAAAACCTGTATCAAGAATATGGAAAAAAAAGAAGAATTCATTCGCGTAAGTACAACTCTCTACAAGATTGTGAACCAGTCCCGCATTGACGGAGGCTATATGAAGAAGGTACTCTCACAGGCTTTTGGAAACAGAAAAGCCATAGCTCATTAGGGCATTTTCTTTACGCAGTGCAAGCACAGCTAAAAATGCCCCAATGAGCCAACGGGGTTACACCCCTCTGGACACCCCCGTTTGCCATGCGGCATGACCGCAGCGGACGGAAACCAACAAACCAAATTGTCAAACTTGAAAACGAAAAACAAGCATGGGATATATAAGCATTCAAATCAACAAAGCGAAAGGCTCGGCTGACACGGGCGCATCCGACCACATAGAACGTAAGACCATACCCAAGAACGCAGACCCTACACGTACACATCTCAACCGTGAACTGGTGGAGTTCCCTGATGGAGTGTCCGACCGTACCGAAGCGATAAGCCACCGTATCCGTACGGCAGGCATCAAACGTAAGATAACCCCCGACCAAGTGCGGGCAATTAGAATCGTGCTTTCGGGTACGCACGAGGATATGATGAAAATACAGGACGAGGGCAGACTTGACGAATGGTGTGATGACAACCTGCAATGGCTGCACTATACCTTCGGCAAGGAAAATACAGTTTCGGCAGTCCTGCACATGGATGAGCACACACCGCATATTCATGCCACGGTCGTACCAATAGTAACAGGAGAGCGAAGGAAAGCCAAGAAAAAGCAGACGGATGGTAAACGCTCGTACCGCAAGAAAGCCAATACCGTGCGTCTGTGTGCTGACGATGTATTGACACGTGAGAAGCTGGTAACATATCACGATAGTTATGCAAAAGCAATGGAGAAATATGGCTTGCAACGTGGTGTGCGTGGCTCGGAAGCACGGCATACGACAACC
>URLQ01000187.1 GCA_900548745.1 uncultured Prevotella sp. | reverse complement strand
GAGCAACTGCAAATACTGGCTCAACGAATTCCACTTCGACGGATTCCGCTTCGACGGAGTGACATCCATGCTCTACTATAGTCACGGCCTCGGAGAGGCATTCTGCAACTATGGCGACTACTACAACGGACATGAGGACGACAACGCCATCTGCTATCTCACACTCGCAAACGAACTCATTCACGAGGTGAACCCGAAAGCAATAACGATTGCAGAGGAAGTGAGCGGAATGCCGGGGCTTGCCGCAAAATACAAAGACGGAGGAATGGGGTTCGACTACCGCATGGCAATGAACATACCAGACTACTGGATAAAGACCATCAAGGAAAGGAAAGACGAGGACTGGAAGCCAAGCAGTATATTTTGGGAGGTAAAAAACCGCAGACCTGACGAAAAGACAATCAGCTACTGCGAAAGCCATGACCAGGCTTTGGTGGGAGACAAGACCATCATCTTCAGACTCATCGATGCCGATATGTACTGGCACTTCAAGAAGGGCGACGAAAACGATGTGGCAAGAAGAGGCATTGCACTACATAAGATGATCCGACTGGTGACGGCAACGACTATCAACGGAGGATACCTCAACTTCATGGGCAACGAGTTCGGACACCCTGAATGGATAGACTTCCCGAGAGAAGGCAACGGATGGAGCCACAAATATGCACGCAGACAATGGAATCTGGTGGACAACAAGGAACTCGACTACCACTATCTTGGTGACTTCGACAAGGAGATGCTTAACATGATGAAGTCGGAAAGGAACTTCCAGAACACCAAGCTACAGGAGATATGGCACAATGACGACGACCAGATTCTGGCATACATGAGGGGTGACTTGCTGTTTGTGTTCAACTTTAACCCTACACGCTCGTTTACCGACTACGGATTCCTTGTGCCGACAGGCTCATACGATGTGGTACTGAACACCGATGCCAAGAAGTTCGGTGGCTTCGGATTCACCGATGACACGATGACACATCTTACCAATTATGACCAGCTCTACGTAGACCAGCATAAGGAATGGCTTAAACTATACATTCCAGCTCGTTCAGCTGTAGTATTGAAGAAAAATTAAAAATGGCAAAGAACAAATTTATAACAAGGGGCAATGACACAACAATGGCAACCATCGTATGTGGCATTGTCTTTTGTGTTTTCAGTTTTATATATCTATATTTCTATCAGGACGACCTCCTGGCTATGGAACAGCATATCCTGTCGGATGGACTTACGAAATACAACAGGCTCATAGGTGCATTGATAATCACGCTATTGGCATGGCTTCTGCAGTACGGTATCGACATCGCCACGAGGAGAAGTGTGAAGTTTCCGGCATTAAACTATTTCCCTTCAGCACTACTGATTGCCATACTTACAGACATCAGTCCTGACATTGACCACGGTTGTCATTCCCTAAAATGGCTGTGGCTCGCTCCTCTCACGCTAATAGCGTGGGGCATAGGTTCGTATGCCACGGCATGTATGTTGGCAAACAATACAGAACACGACAGGAAGTCACCCTTCCGTATCATTGGGGAGAACCTTATTATAATGTTCTTCATAATGATTTTCATAGGCGTGACCGCCAATACCGACCGCAGATTCCACAAAAGGATGAAGATAGAAGACCTCATCGCAGAGGGATACTACGACAAGGCTCTCGAAGAGAAAACTGAAAGGAAAGACGCTGACTCCACCACAACAATGCTAAGAGCATACGCCTTGTCAAAGAAAGATATGCTCGGCGAAAAGCTCTTCGAATATCCAGTATGCGGAAAATCGGAAGCATTACTGCCAAACGGCACTTCGGTGAGATGTATGCTCTGCAACGAAGCTGACATATACAGACACGTGGCAAGACCGCTGAAACAGAGAAAAAAACCAATGGACTATCTGCTATGGATGAGGAAACACGGCTATGCAAAGGAACCTCTTGAGGACTATCTCCTCTGCGGCTACCTGCTTGACAGGCAAATAGACAAGTTTGCAAAAGAAATAGCTAAAGACGACAGTCTGGGACACAAGAAGTTACCTAAGCACTACAGAGAAGCTCTTGTGCTCTACAACCACTTACGTTCAAATCCAATCGTAACATATCACAACGATGTAATGGAGGCTGACTACCTTGACATGCAGACCATTATAAAGAGTAACCCGAATGCAACAAAGCGCAAGGCTCTGGTAGAAGATGCCTACGGAAACACCTATTGGTATTATTATTTTTATGGAAATAAATAGTTTTTAAGAAATTAATTTTCTTAAAACATACATTTTAACTACATTTGCAGTTCGGTAGCATATATTTCTGCAATAAAAGAATTTATTCTAAAATAAAGAGATAAAAAGAAAATCAATCCTATAGAAGGTAAAAAGATTAAAGAGATGAAAACAGAAGACGATATCAAGAAAGCCGTTGAGGTAATGAAGAAAGGTGGCGTTATTCTCTACCCCACTGACACAGTATGGGGAATAGGATGCGATGCTACAAACGCAGATGCCGTAGCTAAAGTCTATGCCATAAAGCATAGAGACGACTCAAAAGCACTAATCTGCCTGGTAGACTCGGACGCAAGAATACAACGATATGTAAGAAACGTGCCGGAAGTAGCATGGAACTTGCTGGAACTGGCGGAAAAGCCGACAACCGTGATTCTGGACAACGCTGTGAACCTTGCCCCGAACCTTATTGCTGAGGACGGAAGCATAGCTATGAGAATAACGAGAGAATCATTCTCAAAGGAACTATGCTACAGGTTTCAGAAGCCAATCGTGTCTACGAGCGCCAATATAAGTGGTGAAGCGGCAGCACAGAATTACTGCGACATCTCGGAGGAACTGATAAACGCTGTGGACTATGTTTGCTGGTCAAGAAGACAGGAACACAAGCCACACACACCATCAAGCATTATCAAACTATCCGAAAACGGAGAGGTGAAAATCATTAGATAAGCTGAAGAATAAAGAAATACAGAAATAAGAGTAAGGGATATCTCCCCTATTTTGAACATACACGTAAGATGCAAGAGAAAAAAGAAACGCGGCTCAACAGACTGATCACCTGGCGGGAAAGCCACATCACCAACAGACAATTCACGTTGATACTCAGTTTTGCCGTAGGCTTTTTGGCAGCTGTGGCGGCAAGTCTGCTGCACCTGCTGATAAAGCAAATACAAAACCTGTTGGCAATGGGTTTCTCGGTGGACAGATTCAACTGGCTGTATCTCATATACCCGGTAGTGGGAATCTTCATAACTTCACTATTTGTGAGATACGTGGTGAGAGACAATATCAGTCATGGTATTACACGAATCCTTTATGCCATCAGCAGCAAGAGAAGCCAACTGAAAGCACATAACTGCTGGAGTTCTGTCATTGCCTCTACCATAACCATCGGATGCGGAGGTAGTGTAGGAGCAGAGGCACCTATCGTGCTCACGGGTTCTGCCATAGGCAGTAATTTAGGTAAGCTGTTCAAGATGGACAACAAAACACTGATGCTGCTCGTAGGATGCGGTGCAGCAGCGGCAATTGCCGGAATCTTCAAGGCCCCTATTGCCGGACTGGTGTTTACATTGGAGGTGCTGATGATCGACCTTACGATGGCTTCGCTGCTGCCAATACTCATAGCAAGCGTTACAGCTGCCTGCTTTACGTATATTTTCTCATCCGGAGGAGCACTGTTTGACTTTCATGTTTACGGCACATGGACGTTATCGCGCGTGCCGGCCTACATACTGCTTGGAGTAACAGGCGGTTTCATCAGCTTATATTTCATGAGAGCCATGACAGCATGCGAGGGTGTATTCAGCAAGCTGAAGGAACGTCCCTATGCGAAATTAATATTGGGTGGACTGATGCTTAGCACACTGATCGCTCTCTTTCCCGTACTCTACGGTGAAGGCTACCACAGCATCAACATACTGCTGAACGGAACGACGGAGGCTGACTGGGACAAGATTCTGAACAACTCTCTCTTCTACGGACACAGCAACCTGCTTGTACTCTATGTGGCTCTCGTAGTACTGACAAAGGTGTTTGCCACATCAGCAACGAACGGCGGAGGAGGATGCGGTGGTACATTCGCACCTTCTCTGTTTATAGGTGCATACGGAGGATTCCTCTTTGCAAGACTCTGGAACATGTATAACATCGGTGTGTACGTGCCGGAAAAGCACTTCGTGCTACTGGGTATGGCAGCAGTGATGGCAGGTGTGATGCATGCACCGCTAACTGGTATGTTTCTCATTGCAGAAATCACCGGCGGCTATCAGCTGCTGTTGCCGCTGATGATTGTAAGTATATGTGCATACCTTACGATTATAATCTTCGAACCGCACAGTATATATGGTATGCGTCTGGCAAGAGAAGGGAAGCTCCTCACCCACCATACTGACCGCTCCATACTGACATTGATGAGCATTGACAGCGTGATAGACAAGAGCTATACCCACGTGCCGGAGGATATGGAGCTTGGAACATTGGTTCATGCCATCAGCCGCAGCCACAACACCATACTGCCTGTTATAGACCAGGGTGGGAAATTTCTCGGAGAAATAGACATGTCTAAACTGAGACACATAATATTCAGAACGGAGCTATACCACCACTTCAAGGTTCGACAGCTTATGTCGCAGCCACCTTGTGTACTCAGTGTGAACGATCCGATGGAAGAAGTAATGAAACGCTTTGACTCTACTGATGCAGGTATGCTGCCAGTATTGGAGACTGACGGTACACTTCGTGGATACGTAAGCAGATCACATCTATACTCAACTTACCGAAAAATGGTTGCCGATATGTCTGCTGAATAGAAAAGGATTTTGAGAGAAAATAAAAAGAGAAAAGGTGAAAGTAGGACTTTAATGGAGTCTTTACTTTCACCTTTTCCCTTTACATAGGGATATTCAGCTTATTCCCACTTTATATTTCCTAAAGACAGCCAAATATCAG
>URLQ01000186.1 GCA_900548745.1 uncultured Prevotella sp. | reverse complement strand
GGATATAAGGGCGCCTAAGTGTATTGAAGGTGAAGAAACACTCGTTGAGTCTTTTGCACTCCTCCTCAAGAACCCCCACCTCAACATCAATACCGGCATCTTTCAGTTTTCTTATTCCGTTGCCGTGCACTTTTGCAAAGGGGTCTACGCATCCTACAACAGCCCTTTTCACACCTTTCTTTATTATAAGGTCAGCACATGGCGGCGTCTTGCCATAGTGGGAGCAGGGTTCAAGACTTACATATATCGTAGCCTCCGGCAAGAGATGTTCGTCTTGCGGCTTCACCGATGCAAAGGCATTCACCTCGGCATGTCCTTCACCGCAACGCACATGGTAGCCTTCGCCGATTATTCTGTCTCGCGCTACTATAACAGCCCCCACCATCGGGTTGGGCTTGGCGTTCCGTCTGCCACCACGCGCAAGCTGCAGACAACGTTTCATGTATTTCTCGTCCTGGGTCATAGGATTTATTTTTACGGGGAGTTATGGGAGAACCGCAAGTTACTGGGGAACCGGCAGGAGACTCTCATCTATTTAAAAAAGGACAGGCACTTGTTTCTTTCCGCCAAGCACCTGTCCCTGGTCTAAATCTTTAATAGAGGCTTAATCAATAAAACATAGCGGACAGTCCGCCTCTTGAAGAGCGATCATCGTCATCATTATAAATGTTGTCAAGTTCAAACTCTTCCTCATTGTAACATTTACGAGTACGCTTCATAGTTATTCCTCCAAGTGCCGTCTGTCTCCCAACGGCGGTTAGTTCCACATCGGCGATGAGACAGTCGCCGTATCCTTCAGCTGGCGAACAGACGAGCTGACGAGTCAGCCGGGAGCTTTTCCCGACCACCGGTCAACAAGTCAAGTATCGCCGGACATTATCCCACCTGGCTGCCGGACTTCACTTCGCGGTCGATGCGAGTCACGCTGAGACTGCCGTCATGGTTCTCTGCGCTGAGAATCATTCCCTGACTCTCTATGCCCATCAACTTGCGTGGAGCGAAGTTAGCGATAAAGCAAACCTGCTTGCCTATCAGCTCTTCCGGATTATAGAACTTAGCTATTCCGCTGACGATAGTACGGTCGGTACCTGTTCCGTCGTCAATGGTAAACTTGAGGAGTTTGTTTGCCTTTTTCACCTTCTCGCAGTTCTTTATCGTACCCACACGGATATCGAGCTTTTCGAAGTCCTCGAAGCTTACAGTCGGTTTGATATCCTTCGGCTTGTATTCCGCAGCAGCGTTAGCCTTCTTTATCTCCTCAAGCTTGTTCAGCTGATATTGTATTGCCTCGTCTTCAATCTTCTCGAACAGCAGTTCCGGTTCTGCAAGCTGATGTCCAGCCTTGAGCAGATCGATAGAACCCAGCTGGTTCCAGTCGAACGAGTCGATATTTATCATCTTGCGCAGTCTTGCACTACTGAACGGCAAGAACGGCTCAAAGGCGATGGCAAGGTTCGCCACGAGCTGCAGAGAGATATACAGTATTGTCTCCACACGTTTCTGATCTGTCTTCCATACCTTCCATGGCTCGCAGTCAGCGATATATTTGTTACCGATACGTGCCAGGTTCATCGCCTCCTTCTGTGCGTCGCGGAACTTGAACACGTCAAGCAGGTCTTCCACCTTCTTCTTCACATCCTTGAACTCTTCAAGTGTCTGCTTGTCATAATCCGTCAGCTCACCACATTCCGGCACCACACCGTTCCAGTATTTCTTTGTCAGCTGCAATGCACGGTTCACGAAGTTTCCATACACTCCAACCAGCTCACTGTTGTTACGCTCCTGGAAGTCTTTCCATGTAAAGTTATTGTCCTTTGTCTCCGGAGCATTGGCGGTCAGCACATATCTCAGCACATCCTGTTTGCCAGGGAAATCAATCAGATATTCGTGCAGCCATATTGCCCAGTTGCGCGATGTGGAAATCTTGTCGTTCTCAAGATTCAGGAACTCGTTTGCCGGCACATTGTCGGGCAATATATAACCACCATGTGCCTTCAGCATTGTCGGGAACACGATGCAGTGGAACACGATATTGTCCTTACCAATAAAGTGGATCAGTCTCGAAGACGGGTCCTGCCACCATTTCTGCCACGAGCCCCAAATCTCTGGTTGGGCGTCACACAGCTCCTTCGTGTTTGAGATATATCCGATAGGGGCATCAAACCATACATAGAGCACCTTGCCGTCGGCTCCCTCTACAGGAACGGGTATTCCCCAGTCCAGGTCTCGTGTCATAGCACGTGGCTGCAGATCCATGTCGAGCCACGACTTACATTGTCCGTAGACATTAGGACGCCACTCCTTGTGGTCTTCCAATATCCATTTCTTCAGCCAGTCCTGCCATTTGTTCAGCGGCAGATACCAGTTCTTCGTGGCTTTCTTCACCAGTCCGTGTCCCGGATTATTCTTGTTGGTAGGATTGATAAGTTCATCCGGAGAGAGCGTGGCTCCACACTTCTCACACTGGTCGCCGTAAGCACCCTCTGCCCCACATCGCGGACATGTACCTACGATATTGCGGTCGGTAAGGAACTCTCCCGTCACCTCATCGCAGAACTGTTCCTCTGTCTTCTCTATCAGTTCGCCCTTGTCATAGAGGTCGCGGAAGAAATCCGAAGCGAACTTATGATGGATGTCTGAAGTGGTACGGCTGTAGATGTCAAACGAGATTCCGAAATCCTCAAATGACTTCTTGATCAGTGAGTGGTAGCGGTCCACCACTTCCTGTGTTGTGATACCTTCCTTGCGTGCACGGATAGTAACCGGCACACCGTGCTCATCGCTACCTCCGATAAACATCACCTCCTGCTTTTTCAAGCGCAGATAGCGCACATAGATGTCGGCAGGCACATACACTCCTGCCAGGTGTCCGATGTGGACACCGCCATTGGCATAAGGCAGGGCTGCCGTTACGGTAGTGCGTTTAAATTGATTCTCTTCCATTTCTGTATATGTTGTTTCTATTATATTATAATGTGTATTTACCTATTTCAACTGCAAAGTTAATATTTTTTTTCTCATCATGATTAAATATGGTTGATTATGTTTGCTCATAAACCGGTTTAGGGATAAATTTGCAACATATTAACTACAGAAATGACATATAATGACATCTGGCGACGACTTGCCAAAGTATATCCCGACAACGAAGCTAAAGCCATCAGCCGCCTGCTGATGGAAGACCTCTTCGGACTCTCCCTCTCCGACATCATCTGCGGAGCGGCAGACCGTCTGTCGGATGATTCATGCAGGGTATTGGAAGAAGCAGTGCAAAGACTGGAAAGATCCGAACCCATACAATACGTCACGGGGAAGGCTCTGTTCTGCGACAGACTCATTCATGTTGAACCGGGAGTGCTTATACCACGCCCCGAAACGGAACAGCTCTGCAGACTCGTCGTCGAAGGTGTTAAAGATGTCTTCCACCCCGACATACTGGACATCGGAACAGGCAGCGGATGTATCGCCACTACGCTCTCTCTCGACATTCCCGAAGCAAGGCTTTCGGCATGGGACATCTCCGACAAGGCACTATCCATAGCCGCAGCCAATGCAGAAGCTCTTGGTGCCAAAGTCCGCTTCTCCAAGCAGGATGCCCTCAACGCTCCCGACGACAAGGCAAGATGGGACGCCATCGTCAGCAACCCTCCATATATCTGCGACAGGGAGAAGGCGGATATGGAGAGGAACGTTCTCGACAACGAGCCTCATCTCGCACTCTTTGTGCCAGACAGCGACCCCCTACTCTTCTACCGCAGCATTTCAGAATATGCAGCAAAGTCGCTCAGAGATGGTGGACTGCTCTTCTTCGAAATCAACGAACACTATGCCAACGACACTTCCATAATGCTGCAGAGATTAGGCTTCGACGATATCAGAATAATTAAGGACATTTTCGACAAAGACAGAAACATCGTATGCAGAAAAAGATAAAGGAGATTACAGAAAAGGAGGCTCTTCAGAAGCTCGGCGCCCTTTGCTCACGCTCCGAGCATTGCACCTTTGAGATGCAAGAGAAGATGAAGCGCTGGGGACTGAACGAACAGACACAGACACGCATCATAGCCACCCTCATAAAAGGGAAATATATCGATGACGAACGCTTTGCCCGTGCCTTTGCCAACGACAAGGTGCGCTACAACAAATGGGGAAAGCGCAAGGTGGAACAGGCTCTCTTCCTGAAACATATCGACGAGGACATCCGTCGCCGTGTGCTCGACGAGATTGAAGATGAAGACTTCAAGGAAGCTCTCCGTCCACTGCTCTTGGCTAAGATGAAGTCCGTAAAAGCCAAAAGCGACTACGAACTGAACTGTAAACTCATCCGCTTCGCCATGGGCAGAGGCTACGACCTTGAAGAGATCAACGACTGTCTGGAAGACATATTCCGCAACACAGAACAATAAACATATTTATCATATCATCAGGAATGAAATTCGCATTGCGCTCATCCACGATGTGGTGAAAGAATTAAGCATACCTGCCTGAAAGGATTTCCAGTACATAATGTAGTGTTATTTCTCCATACAACTCCATCATATTCTTCTATAATGTACTATGAAAGAATACTAAAAAGGTCATAATGAAAGATAGAAACCATCAATTTCATCTATTTTATTATGTCATTTCATAAAAAACAAGTACCTTTACAACCGAACAAATAACCAAATTATCCATTATGAAAAAGACCTACTTTAGTTTCTTTATGTCGCTTGTCCTGATGGCAACAGGAAGCGCAACGGCACAAAATGCCGCAAAGAATCAGGCCGCCCCACGGCAAACCGCCGAGGGCACTGTATTATGGGGCAATATCGTCAATAAGGATACCCCCACAAGCAATGGTATGTACAAGTTCAGTACAACATCCATCGACCCTGTAAGCATGGTAACAGGAAGTAAGTTCGTAGCTAATGCAGGAAGCGTATACCACGATGGACATTTCCGCTTTGTAAATGC
>URLQ01000185.1 GCA_900548745.1 uncultured Prevotella sp. | reverse complement strand
TTGTTCACGCCACAGCTTTGCCTGTCTCCAGTTGGACGCAGGAACAAGTATTGCCGTAGTGCAGCGTTATCTCGGTCACAAGAATGTGGCAACGACAGAGGTGTATGCCAAGATTTCCGATGCTCAGAAACGTGCTTCGGTTGGCTGTATCACCTTGAAGAAGTAACCATTTGACAATAACACACAGAAAAGGACTGTTGGAATGATAGTGTTCCAGCAGTCCTTTTCTCATTTTGTTGGTTCTATTTGCTGTCGTGGATAGAACCAATTCGACAAATACATCCTAATATCTATAGATATTGAAGAGGAACTGCAAATATCCCTTTTCTTCATCCTTACCTTTGTAGTCAGCAATTAGCGGCAACTGGCACTAACGAGCAGTTTAAAGTATGATTCAGAGTATGATATCATATTAGAACGCTAATAAAGCGTAAAAGAAAGAGTGCCAGAGAACGTAAATGCTGTTTTTACATGCTTCTGCATCTAACTTTGTGGAAGTTTTTGAACGAATAACAATAAAACGAATACAATAATGACAGTAAACAAGACAACTTCAGATTGTACCATCTACGCTTTTGTTGGTACTGCAATTCTCGCCATCTCTCTTGTCGTGGCTATGTATGTAGGCAATGACTTTCACCAAAGTCTGTTTGTCGAGTCAATCATCTTTGTAGGGAGCAACATCCTGCTTTGGGCGATATTCATTTCTATGGTGAATTATCCCTATGAACTGATGACCACTGGTAGCAACAGCAAGACAAAGAAAAACGTTGTAGAAGCAGAGCCAGCAACAGAACAAGAACAGCCAAAGCAAACATTACCACAAACAGAGTCTGCACAATACAGTCATGAGGACTATGCCAAGTGTGTAGAGGCACAAGAAAAAGAAGCACAGGAGATAAAGGAAAAACGAACGAGGGCCGTACTTGACTATGTGCATCGTACCATGTCAAGGTTTCTGTATGAGGAAGATTTGTACAAGGTAATTGAGGCAGTCAAGGAATGGAGCAACGACACCAACTATACCCCGATAGCAATAAACCGTTTCAAGGAGACGGTTGAGAATATTCCTTTAAGACACTTCGTGTGGAATATCGCAGAACGTTTGGGTAAGCGTGATTACACAATGGCAATGCGAATATCCTTTATCAAGGCTTTGTTCCCAAAACCGTTTGAAGGCTTGGACTACAGCACATTGAAGAACCTGAAAGCACCATGCTCCAATGATATAATCCCTATTGATGAGCCTGCTAATGGTAGATATGATTTCCATGGATGATAATGTAGCCTTTGGCAAAATTCGTTACATAACAGATTTTACCGTTGCTTATTCCTGTCTTTCAAGATACCTGCCATATTATCCTGTGCCCATACAATCATGTTTTCCACCACAGGAATGAATGAGCGTGCACGATCTGTAAGCGAATATTCCACTCTCGGTGGAACTTCGGCATAGACTTGTCGGGTGATAAAACCATCCTTCTCCAATGAGCGGAGGGTGGAGGTCAGTACCTTTTGCGAAATGTCGGGAATGGCTCGGTTGAGAGCATTGAAGCGAATGCTGTCATTCTAGTGCATCACGTAGATGACAAGCAATGACCATTTGCCACAGATATGTGACAATACGTTGCGAATGGGACAATCTTGAATGATAGTGTCTGTAATCTGATTGTTCATAATTATTTCTTTTCAGATATGTTTGTAATTGCTTTACTCTCACTAATAGTATGCAAAGTAACCAACTTTCTTGATGTGATTCAACTTTCCGAGTTAAAGTATAATAAATAGCAAAAATCTTAACTCTTGATGATCAGCAATAGTTACCTCAAAGTAAGTAACTCACATAGAAGTTTCCTCTTGTGAAAATGAAAAAATCAACACACTTTCCAGAGGTTAAGATACCAGGCAAGGTATTCGACACCGCATTGGTAGGCGCAACTGGTGGTGATTTCTCATTCCATTCATTTGCACCTCTATTGCTTTGTCTCTATGTTCTATATCAATATGCTTAACTTTTATCTGTTTTCAGCAAGTCTGTTTGATTGACTTTGTTTTTGCTATTTATCTCTCAATCTCTCATGATTTTGCCGTAATACACAGACTGTCAACAACAAAAATTATGAGAGATAGTATGAGAAATGAGGGATAATTATTTTTTGAGGTATAAAATCAGTTTCTCATAATCAATGACAGCCTTTCCGCTTATCAAAATGTCAGCACCTATGACGCCATCTATTTCTGCTATTCCAACTTTCTTGAAAGCATTATTAACATGGTCAAGATTCATTAGATGTATTTTGTAATCGTGTAAAACATAATTTTTTATGCAGAAATTCTTAATTGAAGTTTCCTTAAGTGCCAAATTATTGCCTCCTGCACCAACGGCTTTTGATTCAGAAAGAGATGTCGTTAAATTAAATTTCGATTCCTTTTTTTCTTCCATTACAGTAGATCCTGCACCTGTATCTAAAACAAAAGTGGCATTGGTTCCATTCACTTCAGCTGTGAGATAGAGATGACCAGTAATAAATCTACCTAATTGAATTGCTTCATAATTCTTTTCCTTTAGGAAAAGTCCCAATTCAGAATCGAACTTATCCTGTTGGGGGTAAGCATTTTGACAAACTAAAGACGAGACAAAAACAAACATCAATACTTTAAGTAAATTCATACGAATGAAATTTTAATTGTGACTAAATATATATTATGCTACAAATTTAGTGATAAATATTGGTTCTAACAAATTTAAGTAATATTTTATATCTGCCCCACAGATTTTACTCTAAGTTTGCAGAGGATTTGCAACGCGGATTAACACGGAATGCTGGCTTTTCCGTTAATATAGATAAGCCAGTCGTTAAACATCTTTTTAGGGCGAATCTCTCCCATGCCATTTAATTGAGAGCATACGAAATCAATATAATCTGTTGTACATGACATTTTTAACTACAATGTTTTTGAATTTATATTTTGTGGTACACAAGGTAATGCTTTGTTTTCGAATAGCGATACAGACATTGACTTTTCTTCCCAGCCTATCTTGTTTTTAACACTCTAATTGTTAGATAGTGTCAGATATGCAACTTCCGAATAATCCCCATTGTTAGAGTTATTCCTTCGTGAATGACAAATGACTGTCACGAACCTCCGTAACGGAAGCATCATTCTGTTCCTTTGCACCAGTTATTAACAAAGTATCAGAATGAATAAGGAATTAACTTTCAACGACCTTCCAATGGTCGTTGCCCAGCTTCGGGATGAAGTGGTGGGCATGAAGCAGATGATCGTCAGTCTGCAATCACAGAACAAGCCACACAAGGCGAACACGCACATACCTATGAGTGTGGAGGAAGCATCGGCATACCTGAAAATGCCGATGGCAACTCTCTACATGAAACTTGGCAACGGCAGCATTCCTGCCACCAAACCTGGCAAGCGTTATTGCCTATATCAGGATGAACTTGACAAGTGGCTGGAGACAAACCGCAAGAATCCTGTACCTCTTACAGCTGAGGAGGAGAATGCAGCCATTCTTGCAGGAAACAAGCGCAAGCCGAAACCCTTAAACTGGTGATGTCATGACTTATATAGGATGTATGAACCAATTGTGGCGTTCCGCTATGATGTCGCCAATGCCAGCCAGTGAAATAGCTCTGTTTGCGTACCTTGTGAACGAGAGCAACAAGCGGTATTGGAATATGCCGTTTGTATGTTCCACTACAAGGATATGCGATGATTTGCGCCTTTCAAGACAAACAGTCATTACAGCACGGAAACACCTTGCCGAGCGTAAGCTTATCTCTTTTATTGAGGGGAAATCACGCCATGTACCGTCCAAATACACAATGCTTGAATGGACGGATGATTTGACAAATAACTTAGCAGATGGCTTGACGCATGACTTGACACTTATAAAAGATAAAGACAAAGAACTTTTTATAAGGAAGTCGAGTGAAAATTTCAACAGTAAAAAAGAAAGTAAAAATGGATTCAGCAAGCAAAAAGAGAATCGCAGAATATGTCCAGTTACTACAGAAGGGGCGGACTATGATAGCACGTTTTAGATTGCCCGTGAACGAAGATAAAGCGTATGAACTTCTGTTGGCGGCGGTAATTGCAGAGGTGCAGTTCCGTCATCGAAAATTTGTTTATAACGAGTTCATTGATGATCAGCTTAGACAGATAGCCAAATGGCTCACCGCTGGTTCTTCCAAATTCGGAATGGTGCTTTGCGGTGGATGCGGTAACGGCAAGACAACAATGCTCAAAGCATTGCAGAACCTCATAAGGCATTTGCAAATTCGCAGGCCAACGGCAGATCCAGGTAGTAGCTATGGCGCTTGCTATGGATTGACTATTGTAGATGCCTTGCATATCGCTCAATTATGTAAGAGCAATCATACGAAGTATCTTGAACTGGTGCAAAATGAAATGCTCGCTATTGATGATTTGGGGACAGAGCCGGTTGAAGTAATGGATTATGGCAACATCATTACTCCAGTCATTGACCTACTGACAAAGAGATACGAAGCCCAGCTTTTCACCATTGTGACAACTAATCTTGACCCGAAGGACATTCGCAAACGCTATGGCGACAGAATTGCAGACCGCCTCAATGAGATGATGGAGAAGATAGTCTATCGTAATCCTACTTATCGAATGGATGAGATACAGACTGATGGAATGAGTTAGTTAGGACTTGCTTGATAGGAATGACGGACTTCAATGCAAAGCAACATACTGCGTGCCGTTAGATGTTCCACCGCCAAGCGTCTCTGACATGGAACTGGAGGCAGAAGCCAGAAGGCAATTCTTCAAAGAACAGATGGAAGCGGAGGATGCCCCACAATTGCTATTGCTTGGGTAATTTGAGAACCGTTATACAACAAGTCTGTGAACTGGTGCAACCGTAGTGCGTAGCGTGCTTGTGCGTAAACTCTGATAGCGGTGCTATGC
>URLQ01000184.1 GCA_900548745.1 uncultured Prevotella sp. | reverse complement strand
GTCCAATCAACTTCAAATAGAAAGTTACCGAATTTCTATGAGAAAGTTACGGACTTTCTATTGGAAAGTTACCGAATTTCTAAATGATGACAAAATAGCGTACTTATAGAGGCTTGGCGTGATTGTCATAATCAACGTGTATTGACGTACTATACCAACTGGATATTTATACAGACTATGTGCTTGTTTATGCATTCTTGTCGCTTGCTTATGTTGCTTAATCCATAATGGTTCTTGTTGTCTTTGAAATTGCTAATCGGGTGTTTTTATTGTTTTGGTTAAAGCTCATTTAGATATCCTATCACTCCATATTCCGGATGAACCTTAAAAAGCTATAAAAAACTTGCAAAATTAAAATATTATTGTTTCCTTTGCAACAGAGAACTATCACGGGGTGCTGAGTGATTCAGCTGAGATTATACCCATAGAACCTGATGCGGATAATGCTGCCGAAGGGAAAATGATATAACTTCATTATTTGCTAAAGCCCCTACTTCCTGTTTGGCATCGCCAAGACACACGGAATTAGGGGCTTTATCTGTTTTCCGACAACAACAGAAAGCATCAAATCCACAAAGCGCCCAAAGTGAGGTTGTCATATTTGTCTAACAACCTATTCAAGGGGAATTATGAAAATTAGAATCAACAACAAGGAAACCGATGTACAGGCTAAATCTCTTCTTGATTTGGCTAAAGAGCTGTCGCTGCCCGAAAGAGGAGTGGCTGTAGCCGTTAACAACCGCATGATACCGCGCACCGACTGGCAACAGACCACGCTGAAAGACGATGACAACATTGTCATCATCAAAGCCGTATGCGGAGGATAGCATATATAATAAGGTATAGAGAACTAATTAAACCAATATTTAATAACATATAAAGAAACTATGGAGAAACTTGTCATTGCAGGACGTGAATTCAACTCACGCCTGTTTTTAGGTACAGGAAAATTCAACAACAACAACTTGATGGCTGAAGCTATCAAGGCTTCGGAAACGGAAATGGTGACTGTAGCCATGAAACGCATCGAGCTTAACGACGAGCATGACGACCTGCTGTCGCACATCGTGCAGAACCCAAACATCCAACTGCTGCCTAACACCAGCGGAGTACGCAACGCCGAAGAGGCTATCTTCGCAGCACAAATGTCAAGAGAGGCTTTCGGCACCAACTGGCTGAAGCTGGAGATTCACCCCGACCCACGCTATCTGCTGCCAGACTCCGTGGAGACTCTGAAGGCAACGGAAGAGCTGGTGAAGCAGGGATTCGTGGTATTGCCTTACTGCCAGGCTGACCCAACGCTCTGTAAGCATCTCGAAGAAGCTGGAGCGGCTACCGTAATGCCTCTGGCAGCTCCTATCGGAACAAACAAAGGACTGAGGATGAAGGACTTCCTGCAGATTATCATCGAGCAGTCTACAGTACCCGTAGTGGTTGACGCCGGAATAGGAGCACCAAGCCATGCCGCCGAAGCAATGGAGATGGGCGCCGACGCTTGCCTGGTAAATACCGCTATCGCCGTGGCAGGAAACCCTGTGGAAATGGCTACGGCATTCAAAGAGGCTGTCGTATGCGGCAGACGCGCTTATGAGGCTGGACTCGGAGCCATCAGCGACTGTGCTGAGGCAAGCTCTCCTCTTACAGCCTTCCTCAACGAATAATATAAATAACTTATCAGCAACCAATTTTAACGACATATCATAATTATGCCACAAGACAATAAAGCCTACGCCAAGAGAGAAAAGGCGTATATGCAGGGCAAGCTCTTCCCTGAAATCAAAGTAGGAATGACTAAGGTTAACCTCACTCCCACCGTAATTCGCGACGAGAAGGGACTGCCACACATGACTCCTAACGAGCCGGTTTATATCTACGACACAAGCGGTCCGTACAGCGACCCGAACATTGAGATTGACCTCAAGAAAGGTTTGCCACGCATACGCCAGCAATGGATCCTGGACCGCAACGATACGGAACAGCTTGCTGAGATAACAAGCGAATACGGAAAGCAGAGACTTGCCGACCACTCGCTCGACAAGCTGCGCTTTGAGCATATACAGTTGCCAAGACGCGCAAAGGCTGGCAAACACATCACGCAGATGGCTTACGCCAAGGCTGGCATCGTAACGCCCGAGATGGAGTATGTTGCCATCCGCGAAAACATGAACTGCGAGGAACTGGGCATCAAGACCCACATCACTCCGGAATATGTGCGCGACGAGATTGCACGCGGACGTGCCGTGCTACCTGCCAACATCAACCATCCGGAAAGCGAACCGATGATTATCGGAAGGAACTTCCTCGTCAAGATAAACACCAACATCGGCAACTCTGCCACTACTTCGAGCATCGAAGAAGAGGTAGACAAGGCTATGTGGTCGTGCAAATGGGGAGGCGACACGCTTATGGACCTCTCTACAGGCGACAATATCCACGAAACACGAGAGTGGATCGTACGCAACTGTCCGGTGCCTGTAGGCACAGTACCTATCTATCAGGCCCTGGAAAAGGTCAACGGCAAGGTGGAAGACCTCAACTGGGAGGTTTATCGCGACACGCTTATAGAACAATGTGAGCAGGGAGTTGACTACTTCACTATCCATGCCGGAATAAGAAGACACAACGTACACTTGGCAGACAAGCGCCTGTGCGGCATCGTAAGCCGCGGCGGAAGCATCATGAGCAAATGGTGTCTCCTCCACGACCAGGAGAGCTTCCTCTATGAGCACTTTGATGACATCTGCGACATCGTGGCTCAATATGACGTCGCTCTGTCGCTTGGCGACGGTCTGCGCCCAGGATGTATTGCCGATGCTAACGACGAAGCACAGTTTGCCGAACTCGACACTATGGGCGAACTCGTACTGCGTGCATGGGACAAGAACGTGCAGGCATTCATCGAGGGACCGGGACATGTGCCTTTGCACAAGATTAAGGAGAACATGGAACGACAGCTTGACCATTGCCACGAGGCACCGTTCTACACACTCGGTCCGCTCGTAACAGACATCGCTCCCGGCTACGACCATATCACATCTGCCATCGGAGGCACACAGATTGCATGGCTCGGCACGGCTATGCTCTGCTATGTCACACCGAAGGAGCATATAGCATTGCCCAACAAGGAGGATGTGCGCACAGGTGTCGTTACATACAAGATTGCTGCTCATGCGGCTGACCTGGCAAAAGGGCATCCTGGAGCTATGGTGCGCGACAACGCTCTGTCGAAAGCACGCTTCGAGTTCCGCTGGAGAGACCAGTTCCACCTCTCGCTCGACCCGGAGCTGGCACTTCAATACTTCGAGGAAGCAGGACATACAGACGGGGAATACTGCACGATGTGTGGTCCGAACTTCTGTGCTGCCAAGCTTACACACGACCTAAGAAAATTAAAATAAATATCAAATGGCAGAAAGATACAATCGCCAGATTATGATTCCGGAAATCGGCGAGGATGGTCAACAGAAGATACGCAAGGCTAAAGTCCTGCTGATTGGTGTGGGCGGACTGGGCTCACCTATCGCCACATACCTTACGGGAGCTGGCATCGGCAAACTGGGAATTGTCGACGACGACGTGGTTGACATTACAAACCTCCACCGCCAAGTGCTCTATTCGGAAGAGCAGACAGGACAAAAGAAAGCGGAATGTGCAAAGCAAAGACTCCAGAAGCTTAATGGCGAAGTGGAGATTGAGGCTTACCCTTTCCGTCTGACAGCAGAAAATGCCGAGAAAATGATACAAGGCTACGACATCGTTGTTGACGGAATGGACAACTTTGCCACACGCTACATCGTGAGCGATGTTTGCGAACGGCAAAACAAGCCATACGTGTATGGTGCCATCCGAGCAATGGAAGGTCAAGTAGCCGTATTGTGTAAAGGAGAACGCACCTACCGCTCAATCTTCCCCGACGAGCAAGAAATGCTACAGATGCCACACCCGGGCAAGGCCGTGGTAGGCACTACGCCTGCCGTAGTAGGCAGCGTTCAGGCATGTCAGGTATTGATGCTTGCTGCTGAATTCGGCTCGCCGCTGATTGACAAGCTTTGGACAATAAACCTCAGCACAATGGATGGTATGGTGATTGACTTGTAAAAAAGAATAAGGAAATATGTTTTCAGATGAATTAAGCAAAATTAGTTGGGAAGAGACCACCGAGCGGATAGCCAGCATGACCTCTACCGATGTGCGCCGCGCACTTGGCAAAAGCCATTGCGACGTTAACGACTTCATGGCGCTGCTCTCACCAGCAGCAGAACCATATCTGGAGGAGATGGCACGTCTGTCACGCCGATACACAGAAGAGCGCTTCGGCAAGACAATGTCGATGTTCATACCTCTTTATATAACAAATGCCTGTTCAAACTCATGCGTATACTGCGGCTTCCACCGCGAGAACCCCATGGCACGAACCATTCTCACTCCAGAACAGATTGAGAATGAGTATAAGGCAATAAAGGAACTGGCACCGTTCGAGAACATACTTCTCGTAACGGGAGAGAACCCTGCAAAGGCTGGCACACCATATCTTGCCAAAGCGATAGACATTGCCAAAAAGTATTTCTCAAACATCAAGATTGAGGTGATGCCTCTCTCTACGGAGGACTACAGCACCCTTGTCGGACATGGATTGAACGGCGTGATATGTTTCCAGGAGACCTACCACCGAGAGAACTACAAGCTCTATCACCCAAGGGGAATGAAGAGCCGTTTCGAATGGCGCTGCGACGGCTTCGACCGAATGGGACAGGCTGGCGTACACTCCATCGGAATGGGCGTGCTGATAGGACTGGAAAAGGAATGGCGCACCGACGTGGTAATGATGGCATACCATCTGAGGTATTTGCAGAAGCACTATTGGCGCACGAAATACAGCGTAAACTTCCCTCGTATGCGACCGGCACAGAACGAAGGCTTCCAGCCTAACTGCTATATGACCGACCGCCAGCTGGCACAAGCCACATTCGCCATGCGCATCTTCGACCACGATGTTGACATTTCATATTCAACCCGTGAACCGGCTTTCATCCGAGACAACAT
>URLQ01000183.1 GCA_900548745.1 uncultured Prevotella sp. | reverse complement strand
CAGCATAACAATCAAGCAAGCTTGTTGTTCTGCATTCGGTTTGCATTATCTTTGCATAAGATAAGCTGCACCTCAGCATAACAATCAAGCAAGCTTGTTGTTCTGCATTCGGTTTGCATTATCTTTGCCCTCGTAAAATAATGTTATAAAAAATGAGTATAAGGAGAATGTTGCCGGTGGCGCTTGCCATCGCATTGTTTGTAACAGCCTGTAGCGGTGACAAGAAAGGGAAGAATGACGGGAATATCGAAACGGTAAAAGACGTCAGGCTTCCGGGTGATTCCACGTTCTATGGTCTGGCATGTGATGGATGCACCGACTCTGTGCTTGTTGTGCTGCCGTCTGATGACAGCGACCCTGTCACGTTCAGTATCATAGAGGCAATGCGCTATCGCAAGGTCTTCGGCAAGCCGAAGATTGGCGACATGATGGCAGTTGTTGTCAACAAGGACAATAAGCGCAAGGCGGATCTCGTGATAGACCTTGAGGAGCTGAAAGGAACGTGGGTGTATCAGGTGATGCCGACGATGCGCAAGCATGCTCCTATGGGCGGTGCGCATGCGATGCCTAAGGCAGACCCGGAGGTTGACTCCATGATGCAGTCCCTTATGGTGCCTCGCGAGCAGGGGTTCAAGATAAAGAAGCAGTTCACTATGGAGCCTGTAGGCTTGCATTTCGAAAAGACCGATCTGTCGGGAGAGAGTCCTGTGGAGTATCCTCAGGTTAAGTTCTATAAGGAGTGGAATATCCTCAACGGAAGACTTGTCCTTACAGAGGGTACGGTGGAGTTCGGCAACAAGAAGCGTCGTAAGGCACGTCCGCAGCGCGATACTGTAGACATAGTCCTGATGATGAAAGACAGTTTGCAGTTGCGTTTCAAGGATGGCATAAAGGCGTACTACAGAAAATAATTAATTATTCGATAACCCATTCTGTGATATTTTTCTTGTCCTTGTCAAGGCTGAAGTTAATACCTACCATTGTCACAGGCCTACCGTCAAGTTTAAAACTATCTGCATACCCACGGCTTTTTATCTGCTCTACTGCTTCTTTTGCGGAGCCGTTGAATTTGAGTTCCAATATGTAGATTCGTCTTTGAGTGTGTATAGTAATGTCTATGCGGCCTTTATGGGTGTGTTGTTCCACCTCCATACGGTAATTGGTAAGGATTGCAAAGATTACGTACATCATTTGTTGGTAATGTCCCTCGTAATCAGTGTCGTTGCAATATGGCACGGAGTCAAGAAATGTCTGTAGTAGAGCCAATGCTCCGTCCATATCATTACGGTTGATGAGTGCAGACATCTTTGCTATAGTAGTGTTTCCTTTTGCTGTCTTTTCGGCAAGGTAATGAGGCAGCAGATTGCGGTATAGTCCTATGCGGATTTCATTGTTTGGTATGCCCAGGGTGTATAGCTCAGTGTCAGGGTCATAGCCTTTGATTGTAAAATATCCGCTTTGATACAGTAGAGGTATAATGGTTGTCATGGTTTCTGTGGCAGCATCGAAGTCAGCTTTGTCAGCTTCTATTTCAACTCCGATATCAGCAGGTAGCACATCAAATTTCTTCATCATTTCTATAAGGTATGTCGGTGTGCCCGAACTGAACCAATAGTCGTTTATTTTCCCATCCGCAAAACAGTTGAGCAGGCTGAAAGGATTGAACACGTCGGGACCTGGCCACGTGAAATGGTAGCCGTCGTAGTTGTTCTTGAGTCTGTCGATAGCCTGCTCACGGGTGAGCGACAGCCTTTCGGCAAATACATCAATGTCTTCGCTCATCATTGTCAGTAGTTCATCCTTTGTGATACCGCATATCCCGGAATATGGTTCATCCATACTGATGTTCTTGATGTTGTTCAGTTCGCTGAATATACTTAGCTGCGAAAACTTTGTTATGCCTGTGAGGAACACGAAGCGGAGGTATGGTTCGCTGAGTTTCAGCGGACTGAAGAAGTTGCGTATTATCTGGCGCAACTCTCTGAGGTGTCCGTCTTGGTGTAATACATCAAGGAGTGGAGCATCATATTCGTCTATAAGTACGACAACCTGTTTGCCTGTCTGTTGAAATACATTCAGTATAAGATTCTTGAGTCTTATGTTAGGGTCAATAGAGTCGGAACTTATGCCGAACATTTTTTCTTTCTCCTCCAGTATACTTATCAGATAGCGGTTGAGTTGTTCCTTCTCCATGTGTTTGCCGCCGCTCATGTCAAGATGCAGAACAGGATATGACTCCCATTCTTTTTCAAGTCTTTCTATGGCGAGTCCTTTGAACAGATCCTTTTTCCCCTCGAAATAGCTTTGTAATGTAGAGACAAGCAATGATTTTCCGAATCGTCTTGGGCGACTCAGAAAGAAGAACTTGCCACTTGTATGCGTCATGTTGTATATATATTCTGTCTTGTCTATATACAGTTTGTCCTCTTTGCGTATACTTTCAAATGTCTGTATTCCTATGGGATAAAGTTTTATTGCCATACTCTAAATGTTTTTGCAAAGATAGTGCAAAAATCCGATTAAGCGAGTAGAATAATAATTTATTATCATTTTCGGGTGTGAGGATTTTATTAAAATTGAAAACAATAGCGGCAATGACAGACGATATTTGGTAGATAAACAATACCAAGGATTCGTCCATCATTGCCGCTATTATATATAAAGGTGTATCTTATTCCATTTTCAGATACCGTCAGCGGACCAGATTACAGCTGAGCCAACTCCACCACCTTGTCTACGGCAGCAGAGAGACCGTCAGTGTTCTTTCCGCCGGCAGTAGCGAAGTGTGGCTGACCGCCACCGCCACCCTGAATCAGTTTGGCAGCCTCGCGTATCGCCTTACCTGCGTTGAAGCCGTGGTCGCTGACGAGGTCGTCGGTAGCCATCACGGTGAGCAATGGCTTGTCCTGATGCTTGCTTCCGATAACGCAGAGCATATTCTCCGGCAGTGCTGCACGAAGCTTGAAAGCAAGGTCCTTGGCAGCCTCCGGCGACATAGGCAATACGGTGGTGATAACCTTCACACCGTTCACCTCATGTGCCTGTCCCAACAGACGCTCCTTCGTACGCTCCACAGCTTCAGCCTGGAACTTCTCGATGTCCTTCTTCATCGCATCGTGCTCCTCTATATACTTGCCGATAACGGTCTGCAGATCCTTAGCGTTGTGGAAGAGAGCCTTGATGGCCTTCATTCCGTCTTCCAGATCATACATCATCTGTTCGCACTCAGCGCCGGTCTTTGCCTCGATACGGCGTATTCCGGCAGCCACGCTGCTCTCGGAGATAATCTTTATCATACCGATGCGGCCGGTGCTCTTGGCATGGATACCACCACAGAACTCAACGCTCGGACCAAACTGTACCACGCGCACCTTGTCGCCGTATTTCTCGCCGAACAAAGCAATAGCGCCCAGCTGCTTAGCCTCTTCGATAGGCACGTTTCTGTGGTCCTGCATAGGGATATCCTGACGAATCATATCGTTGACCATGCGTTCCACCTGACGCATCTCCTCGTCAGTCACCTTCTGGAAGTGAGAGAAGTCGAAGCGCAGCGTATCAGCAGAAACGTAAGAACCCTTCTGCTCCACGTGGTCGCCAAGCACCTGTTTCAGAGCATAGTCAATCAAGTGTGTGGCAGTGTGGTTGGCTGCGCTTGCATCACGCTTGTCGGTATCAACGCAAGCCATGAAGTCAGCCTCAATATTCTTCGGCAGAGCCTTGACGATATGTATAGACTGGTTGTTCTCGCGCTTGGTATCGGTGATGTTTATCGTTTCGTCTTCATTTACGAGTACGCCGGTATCACCCACCTGGCCTCCCATCTCTCCATAGAACGGAGTGCTGTCGAGAACAAGCTCATAGTAAGAGTTCTTCTTCTGTGTCACCTTGCGGTAGCGCAGTATGTGGCATTCATATTCCGTGTAGTCGTAGCCCACAAACTGCTGCTCGCCAGGGCGAACCTCAATCCAGTCGCCGTTCTCCACAGCTGCAGCGTTGCGTGCACGCTCCTTCTGCTTCTGCATCTCGGTCTCGAACTGCTTTTCGTCAACGCTTATTCCGCTCTCGCGACAGATAAGCTCTGTAAGGTCGAGAGGGAATCCGTATGTGTCAAACAGACGGAATGCCTGGGTGCCGTCGAGTACCGTCTTGCCCTCAGCCTTAACAGCTTCGATGGCGGTGTTCAGCATGTTGATACCGTTAGATAGAGTGCGCAGGAAAGACTCCTCCTCCTCTTTCATCACCTTAGTTATAAGCTCGCGCTGTGCAGACAGCTCTGGGAATGCGCCTCCCATCTCATGTACCAGCACAGGGATGAGCTTGAACAGGAAAGCCTCTTTCTGTCCGAGGAATGTATAGGCATAGCGTACGGCACGGCGGAGTATTCGGCGTATGACGTATCCTGCCTTGGCGTTGCTTGGCAGCTGTCCGTCAGCGATAGAGAATGAAACGGCGCGCAGATGGTCAGCCACAACGCGCATCGCCACGTCCACATCCTCGTTCTCGCCGTATTTCAGTCCGGAGAGGTTACAAATCTCCTTGATGATAGGCTGGAAGATGTCGGTGTCGTAGTTGGAGTGTTTGCCCTGCAGGGTGCGCACGAGGCGTTCGAATCCCATACCGGTATCGATAACGTGCATTGGCAATGGTTCAAGCGAGCCGTCAGCCTTGCGGTTAAACTGCATGAACACGATGTTCCATATCTCTATAACCTGTGGGTCATCCTTGTTTACGAGTTCGCGTCCCGGCACCTTTGCCTTCTCTTCCTCTGTACGGGAGTCGATATGGATTTCCGAACAAGGGCCGCAAGGTCCTGTATCTCCCATTTCCCAGAAGTTGTCGTGTTTGTTGCCGTTTATGATATGGTCTGCCGGTACGTGTTTAAGCCAGAACTTGGCAGCCTCTTCGTCGCGTTCCAGACCCTCTTCCTTCGAGCCTTCGAAAACCGTCACGTAGAGGTCTTTCGGATCGATGTGCAAAACGTCAACGAGGTATTCCCAGGCATAGTCTATGGCACCCTCCTTGAAGTAGTCGCCGAAGCTCCAGTTGCCGAGCATCTCAAACATGGTGT
>URLQ01000182.1 GCA_900548745.1 uncultured Prevotella sp. | reverse complement strand
TAGGCATTACGGTTGAACCATCGTCTCCAACTACTCGCACTTCCCTGACGCGAATCTGCTCGTTCACGCGGTACTGATTTTTCATTTTGTCATTCTTCATTCGGCTATTTTACGTTAAGCGGCTGCAAAGTTACGACTTTTAAATGTAACTTGCAAAATTATTCTTTCATTTTTTCTTTCTATTTAATGAAATATCAAAGATTTATAGTTTTATCCACTACTCAAACCGGGCAGCAAAGAAAAGAAGTACATAAAAATCCCCGTCACAGTAAAGTGGCGGGGATGATATTTATAAAGTTGTTATATTAACTTCTTTATTACTTTGTGTTGTCGTTGAATGTAGCAACACGGTTGAACTCAACCTGCTCGAAAAGCTTGTCTGTTGCGCCCATACCCTTAGTTGTAAGGCGGTCAGCAGAAATCTTGTACTTCTTAACGAGTATATCCTTAACAGCTGCTGCGCGCTGCTCAGAAAGCTTCTGGTTCAGTTCCTTAGAACCCTCTGGAGATGCATAACCCTTGATTTCAACGTTAGCATCCTTGTGGTTCTTCATATACTGAGCGATAAGCTCGATGTTAGCAAGCTGTGACTTTTCAACAACAGACTTACCCTGACGGAAGATTACTGTAGGTTGCAAGTTTGTAGCTGTAGCAGGTTTCTCATACTTAGGCTTCTTGTTGCACTCGTCAAGAGCGTTCTGGAGGTCAGCGATACGCTTGTTCTTGGCAGCAAGCTCTGAATCCTTACCGTTAAGGTCGTTGCGGAGATCGTTGATCTTAGCGTTCAAGCCATCAATCTCAGACTGGTCGCGGAGCTGAGCAACTGTGAAGTTGTGCGTACCGTTAGAGTTCTTGAACTTGTAAACGACACCTGCGTTGAGCTGGAAGTCAGCATAGTTAGCATCGTAGCGAACACCCTTCTGAGCACCCTCAAGGTTCCATATTACTGCTGGCTCAATGTAAATCTGCCATGCCTTTGCCTTACCGAGGTTGAAAGCGAAGTCTACACCTGCCTTTGATGTCAGGAAGTCAACCTTGTCACATGTATTCCAGTTCTTAGCGTAACGTGCACCGTCCTCGCCACCAAATACATGCCCCCAACCAAGGCCATAAACACCGCTCACCTCGAATGTGCGAGGAGCACCCTTATAACCACCGAACCAGTTGCTGAAGTTTACTGTAGCAATCAAAGAGGTGTTCATAGAAGTAATCAAAGTGTTTGTTACATTAGCAAACAGGTTGTTACCTGTGCGACCTGTATGATGGAGGTCAGCGAAGTAAACATTGCTCTCAGCAGCGAGACCGAATACAGGAGTGAAATAACGACCTACACGGATACCTGCGTTAGGAGTGATATCCTTTGCCCAGCTACCGCCACAGCCAAGCTGTGAAGGATGGATACCTGTAGCAAGACCACCATTTATACCAATGTACCAATTGTCGAATGTCTTAGACTCAGTTACTGTCTGAGCCGATGCTGACACTGCCAATGCAGCGGCAGCACACAACGTAAAGATTTTCTTCATGTCTTTAATTTTTTAATTAATAATAATCAATATTCTTGTCAACTTAGCATTGCAAAGTAATATAATTAATTTCAAACAAACAAATTATTTATGACAAAAAACACTCTCATACCTACATATGACTTGTTTTTTCATACATTCTGAGCAAAAAATCATGACTTTTAAAACATTTTTAGACTGTAATAATTAATAATTACACATCTTATTTTATCATTTAATATATGGATTTTATCCTACTTTGAATTATAATAATTACCTTTGCATAAGAAATGCTCTATTGCACTTGTTTTGCATTATCCATGCCATTAATTTTTTGATTACGATGAAGAAAATTATATTAATAACAGGAGGGCAGCGTTCCGGGAAAAGCCAATATGCCGAAAATATGGCATTAAGTCTTTCCGACAACCCTGTTTATATAGCCACAGCCCACGTTTGGGATGATGAATTCAAAGAAAGGGTGGAGAAACACCAGCAAAGGCGCGGACCACAATGGGAGAACATCGAGGAGGAACGGAACCTTGGCAGCATATATATATATAATAAGGTGGCGCTGATAGACTGCCTCACACTATGGGCAACGAATTTCTTTTTTGCCGGAAGCAGTGAAAACAGCATTCCTGACGTAGACAAATGCCTGGAAGAAATAAAAGCCGAATTTGATAAGTTCACAAACCAAGATGCCACTTTCATCTTCGTAACAAACGAAATCGGAAACGGAGGAGTGAGTGGAAATGCAATACAAAGACGATTTACCGACTTACTCGGATGGCTAAACCAATATGTAGCAAAGAAGGCCGACGAAGTGTACCTCACCGTGAGTGGCATTCCGGTAAAGATAAAATAGAGATTTACAACCAGACAACATAATTTATTTGTATAACCGCAATGATACAATTCAACATAAATCATCCTGACTCTGAAATCAAGGACAAGATACAGAACAAGATAGACAACCTGAACAAGCCAAAGGGTTCACTTGGTTTTCTTGAAACCTTGGCAATGCATATCTGCCTCATACAACAGTCGCTCACCCCTACCCTTTCCCATCCCTGCCACTTGCTGATGGGTGCCGACCACGGCATCGAGAGAGAAGGCGTGAGCCTGTCGCCAAGAGACGTCACCTGGCAACAGATGATAAACTTCACGAAAGGTGGCGGCGGAGTAAACATGTTTTGCCGGCAGCACGGTTTTGAACTGAAGATTATCGACATGGGCGTTGACCATGACCTGACGGAATGCAAGAGCATAATAAACAGGAAAATAGCAAACGGCACCAAAGATTTCCTGTATGAGCCTGCCATGTCGGAAGAGGAAATGGACAAAGCTCTCACCATCGGTGCAGAAATGGTAGACAGATGCTTTGGCGAAGGATGCAACATCATCTGCATCGGAGAGATGGGCATTGCTAACACATCGCCATCAAGCATCTGGCTCAACCTTTTAGGAGGAATGCCACTTGAAGAGTGTGTTGGAGCTGGTTCCGGAGTAAAAGGCACCCAGTTAAACCACAAATATGAAGTATTGAAACTGTCGGTGGAGAAATTCCAAAACGACTTTCCTCACCCTTCTGTCAACGACATCATACGCTACTTCGGTGGATTCGAGATGGTAGGTGCCGTCGGCGCAATGCTGAGAGCTGCTGAAAAGAAGATGCTGGTTATGGTGGACGGATTCATCATGAGCGCATGTATGCTGGCAGCAAGCAAGATGTATCCTGCTGTTCTCGACTATGCTGTATTCGGTCATTGTGGTGATGAACACGCCCATGCCAAGATGCTGTCGCTGATGAACGCAAGACCAATACTGAACATCGGTATGAGACTCGGCGAAGGAACCGGAGCACTATGTGCCTATCCGATAATTGAGAGCAGCGTGAGAATGATAAACGAAATGAACAACTTTGAAAATGCAAATATCACTAAATACTTCTAAATGGTGGCAGAACATCTGGGCTGCATTGATATTCTTCACCCGACTGCCTTTCTGGAGAATCTACCAACCGCCAAAGGAATCCTATAAGGCCGTAGTTGAATACTGGCCTATAGTAGGCTGGCTTACCGGATGCAGCATGGCTGCCGTAATATATTTCGGCTCGATGGTAATGCCTCAGAACTTGACAATAGTATTGGCAATACTGACAAGAATAATGATTACAGGAGCGCTGCATGAGGACGGACTGACCGACTTCGTTGACGGATTCGGAGGTGGAGGAACTGACCGCCAGCGCATCCTCGACATAATGAAAGATTCTAAGATTGGCACGTATGGCATGCTCGGCATTATATTCTACGAACTGCTTCTCTTCATGTGTCTGTCATCTATGCCGCCGACGCTGGCTGCACTAACAGTCTTTGCTGCCGACCCATACGCAAAGATGATTGCCGGACAGATCATACAGATGATGCCTTATGCACGCACAGAGGAGCAATCCAAGGCAAAGAACATCTACCGCAGGATGAACATACGGGCAGGAATAAGTCTTGCCATACAGGGACTGCTGCCAATGGGCGTTTTCATATACTTCACCCATACAGCGATAGAATGGAACCTGATAATCTTCGTACCCTGCATCGTGATGTATTTCCTGTACCTGATGATTTGGAAACGTCTACATGGCTATACCGGCGACTGCTGCGGCGCATTATTCCTGCTTATCGAGCTGTCGGTATATATCACTGTTGCTATACTGTGGTTGAACACCATGAAGGAGGCAGCCATGAACGGAACACAGCTTATAAACATATTTATATAGACTTACACATTATTATATATTACACACTACAAGAGAAGATGAAAGTTACTCTTATCAGACACACAAGCGTTGCTGTAGAAAAGGGCGTCTGCTATGGTCAGACCGACGTTCCCGTAGCAGCAACATTTCCCGAAGAAGCGGAGCGGACAAAGACCAATCTCAACGGAAAGGTTTTCGACAAAGTATACTCCTCTCCTCTCACAAGGGCAAGACTGCTTGCCGAATACTGCGGATACACGGACTACACCGTCGATGATCGTCTGCTCGAAATGAACATGGGCGACTGGGAGATGAAACGCTACGACGACATCAAGGACGACAACCTGCAGAAATGGTATGACGACTATATGCACGTAGCTACAACCAACGGAGAGAGCTACCCTATGGTATACAAGAGGCTCGCCTCGTTTCTCGATGAGCTGAAGACAAAAGACTACGAACACGTCGCCATCTTTGCCCACTGCGGAATACTGCTCTGCGCCGGCATCTATGCAGGACTGTTCCCAGAAGAAGGCTGCTTCGAGCATGCTGTAGACTATGGAGGCATAGAGGAAATAGAGATTTAACAATTCAATTATAAGTATTCAGGATAAAAATGTTCAGACAATTAGCAATCATCATCGGATGTCTGGCGGTAGGCGAGTTTATAGTATGGCTCACAGGGATAACGATACCGTCAAGCATTCTGGGAATGTTGTTACTCACATTCCTATTAAAAGTAAAGGTAATAAAACTGGAATGGGTGGAGACCATCTCCAACTTCCTTGTAAAAAACATGGGATTCTTCTTCGTACCACCTGGCGTGGCGCTCATGCTCTACTTTGACATCATCAAGGCAGAAATCGGCCCTATCGTCATTGCCACCGCCAC
>URLQ01000181.1 GCA_900548745.1 uncultured Prevotella sp. | reverse complement strand
CGACTCATAAATCTACCCTTAATCGTGTATTGGATGATAGTTGCGGATTTTAGGGAATATTCTTTTAGGTAAAAGTTTTTATGGTAAAGTTTGACATTACAGGAAAGGCGACAGTCGGTTATATTCTGATGACGGCGATAATAATTCTCGCCAGTTGGCTCGTGTATGGCAACACGCAGTCGGTGATGCTTGTTGACAAGGCGGAGAAGCAATTCATGATGCGCCGAGATTTGACCGACAGACTGGTGTATAGTGTACTCGAAGTAAACAACAAGGAGAGAGCCATCTGCCTTGGACTGTATGACAAGCTGCCGGAGTTTAACAATGCCGTGGAGCAGACCCTTGCCGCAGCGGAGACTCTGAAGAAATGCCTTGGCAATGACAGTGCCACAGTGCGTATCGACTCATTGGAATATCTTGTGCAGATGAAGAGACAGAACACCTTTATACTGATGAGGATAATGGGCAATGCCGATGCCGACAGGTTCTATATGGATAAAGTGAAAAGTCTCAGTCAGGGACATGACTCTGTGATGATGAAGCAGAAGGCGTTGGAAATAAAAGAGGACAAGGAGACTGTTTATGAGGTGGTGAAGACGAAGAAAACATTTTTCGGCAGACTTGGCGATGCTTTCCGTAAGCAGCGTTACGATACGGTGCATGTGGCTCGTCACTCCAGGAAAAACGTAAGCGACTCTCTGAGTCACAACGTTGACATTGCCGATACCGTCGCCGATGTGTTGAAGCAGATACGCCAGCAACAGGCAAAGAACGAGCGACGGGCAAGCAGTAATATAAAGAGAAGAGAGCAGCGACAACAGATAATGGGAATGGAACTGACACAGCGCATCTCGCAGATTATGGCAGACATACGTGCTGACGAGCATAAAGCACTGCAGGAGTCGCTTGACAAAGACAGAGAGGCACGGCAGGATGTGTTGCTGAAGATAATACTGCTTGCCATGGCTGCTGCTGCTACCGCAATAGTACTCTCGTCTTATATCAGACGAAGCATCAGGCGTGAAAGGGAATACCGCCGGAATATAGAGGAGGCAAAGGATGAGACGGAGCGCATAATGAGGCAAAGGGAACAGCTGCTGCTGACCATAACCCATGACATTAAGGCACCGGCAGCTTCTATTTCCGGATTCATAGAACTGATGAAGGGGGGACACCTTGACCGGCAGATGCAGTTGTATATTGACAACATAGGTACCTCAGCACGCCATCTGCTTAATCTCGTAGGAGCATTGCTTGACTATCACAGACTGGATGCAGGAAAGGTGGAACCTCATCCTGTGCCGTTCTGTCCTAATCGGCTTGTCGCAGACTGTGTGGAGGTAATGAAACCACAGGCTACCGAAAAAGGACTGGAGATAAGTGTGCGTGCTGACGATGAGAAACTGGACCGTATGTATAAGGGAGACACCTTCAGGATAAAGCAAATTATAGATAATCTGACGGGCAATGCCATCAAGTATACGGCAGAGGGCAGCGTAACCGTAACTGTGGATATGGAAGCAAAGACCGTAGATGGCAGGCAATGGATAAAGATTTGTGTGAACGATACCGGAAGAGGCATGACCAGGGAGGAAAGCGAGAGGGTGTTCAGGGCGTTCACCAGACTTTCCGATGCACAGGGTACGGAAGGGGTAGGACTCGGACTTGCCATAACGAAGGAGCTTGTGGAGATTCTCGGAGGAAAGATAAAGCTCGTATCAGAAAAAGGCAAGGGCAGCAGCTTTATCGTGTTCCTGCCGTTGGAGTCCGGTGAGGAATGCAATGAAGATAAAAAATCAGATGACAAGGGACAGGCTCAAAAGGGTTTTGCGACAACAATAGGCAATAAGAACATTCTTATTGTAGATGACGACAGACTCCAATTGAATCTGTTGACGGAAATGCTTGGCAGGATAGACAAGCAGAAGCTGTTTACCGTCAAGGCTATGACGCACGCAAGCGAAGCATTGAAGGAGATTGACTCATTCCGTCCTGACATAATGTTTGTTGACATTGAAATGCCGGAGATGAGTGGAACAGAATTCTTGAAGAGGATTGTAAAGGGTAGGGGACAGAGAATATTTGCCATGACAGCCCATGAGCCTACAATAAAGCAGGAATTGCTTGCATGCGGTTTTGATGGATGTTTGTTCAAGCCATTCAGTATCAATGAACTGGCAATGGCATTGTCTGTTGAAATAAAAGACGAGGTAAAGGGAAAGTCAACAGACAGGTTCGGACAACTGACGGCATTTGCCGAAGGCGATAAAGACGCAGAGAGGGAAATCTTCAGTGGCTATATCTCCGAATTGGAGGAGTTTATCGGATTGCTCGGCAATGCAAAGGCTGATGACTTGAGGAGAAAGGTAGCCCATGTGGCACACAAGTCGCTGCCGCTGATGAAGATGATAGACTCAAGAATTTGCGAGAGACTTGTGGCGCTCTCTCCAGAATATGTTGAACAGCTTTCCGACAAGGAATTGTCAGAAGATGTTCAGATGATGAAGAATGAATTCAGCAAGGTAGTTGCAGAAATGAAAGAACGGATTTAACCCCCAAACGTCCTAATGACTGATTGGGGTTAAATACCGTATTTCTGCAACTTGTTGTAAAGCGTCTTGCGGTCAACGCCAAGCAGTATGGCAGCTTTCGACTTGTTGCCACCACAGGAGCGCAAGGCAGAGAGAATGCGTTCTTTCTCCTCGTCAATATTGTGCAAGGACAAATCCTTAGGTCTTGTAGAAGTGTTTGTCATTGACATATTGAGCTGTTCCACTCCTATCTTGTCGCCTCGGCAAAGCAGCACGCTACGCTTTACCACGTTGTTCAGCTCGCGCAGGTTGCCAGGCCATTCATAACGCATGAGCATCTCTGATGCCTTGGCGTCAAAGCCAATGATGTTGCGTCCCAGTTCTTCATTGGCAAGTCGGAGGAAGAGGTTGGCAAAGAGGAAAATGTCGGTGCCACGGTCTTTCAGTGCCGGCATATAGATTGTGAACTCATTGATGCGGTGGTACAGGTCCTCGCGGAAGGTTCCTTCAGCAACAGCCTTTTCAAGATTCTCGTTTGTGGCACATACAAGACGTATGTCTACATCTATCTCCTTTGTGGAGCCAAGCGGACGGATTTTCCTTTCCTGTATGGCACGTAGGAGTTGCACCTGTACGTCGTATGACAGGTTTCCTACTTCATCAAGAAACAGCGTGCCGCCGTTTGCCACCTCAAAGGCACCCTTCTTGTCCGTTACAGCCCCGGTGAATGCTCCTTTCGCATGTCCGAAGAATTCAGATGCTGCCACATCCTTTGGAATTGCTCCACAGTCGAGCGCGAAGAATGGCTTGTCTTTACGTTGGCTCAGTTCGTGGATGCGGTGGGCAACATACTCCTTGCCGGTGCCGCTGGCACCAAGTATGAGCACCGACATTGGTGTTGGTGCCACAAGACGGACGTAGTCGTAGAGCTGTTTTGAAACCTCGCTTGTTCCTTCAATATAGCGTGATGGGGTAGAGGATTCGTCTTCTCCGGCATTAAAGTTGTTGGCAGAGGAGACTATTCCTGTTTTTTCCTCTTTCGGAGCAGGAGCCGTTTCAGAAGTGTCAGTTCTGTTTGCAGCGTTGATGGCATCATGTATCTTCTGCAAAAGAATGTCCGGCTGCACAGGTTTTGCAATGTAGTCGTTTGCGCCAGACTTCATGGCGAGCACGGCATTCTGTACTTCAGCATAGCTTGTCATGACGATAAATGGGATGTTGATACCGCTCTTTCGCATCCAGTCGAGCAGGAACAGGCCGTCATGGTCAGGCAAACGAAGATCTGACAATACCAGATGGTACTGCTTGTCGGAGTTTATTATCTTTACCGCAGCTTTCACGCTGCTCACCTTGTCCACGTCAAAGCCTTTCTTCCTGAGCCACGTCTGCATCATGGTGGAATAGGCAATATCGTCTTCTACTATCAATAAGCTATCCATATGAATTTGCCTTTTGAACCTATTATTATGTATAAAAACAATCCTTGGATTGCAAAATTACATAAAACTTTCCAACTGCACCATATTAATAATATAGAAGATGCTATTTTCCAATTCTTTTTATTGCTTTGTCGAATAATTATCTTAAATTTGCAGACGTAATCTGCCTATGTTAATCTGTGGCGAGCGAGGAATGAAAAACGAAGCAATTTTTACGGAGAAAAATATTTGAAGACGGTTTGTTGCATTCTGTTCTTCATACGTCTCGGCATCTGTTGACTGTCAGGAAACGCACGGCAGGGATATTGTAGAGCGAAGAAATAATACAAAATAATATAAAAAGGCAATGAACAAAAAACTTTTACTCGCGGGCTTTATGCTCGCTGCCGTGTCGATGAATATCTCGGCACAGCAGAAAGATGGCGGCATCTCGCAGAAGATGCTTTCGGAAATCAAGAAATCACAGTCGCAGGGCGCAGCTGACAAAGCCCTGTTCAATGCCATCGCATCGAACTCAATCAATGACCTGGCAAAGAACTTCGCTACGGCAGGTGAACTCGACACGCACTTCAGCGTGGAGACAAAGAAGCAGAACATACACGACCAGAAGCAAAGCGGAAGATGCTGGATGTTCAGCGGATTCAATGTTATACGCGGCAACTTTGCAGCACAGAGCGACTCGCTGAAGGTGGACCTCTCGCAGGACTATCTCTTCTTCTACGACCAGCTGGAGAAGGCTAACCTCTTCCTGCAGGGCGTTATCGACTGTGCCAATAAGCCGATGGACGACAAGCGCGTGCAGTTCTTCTTCAAGAATCCGCTCAACGATGGCGGTACGTTCTGCGGTGTTGCCGACCTGACAGAGAAATACGGTGTTGTGCCTATGAGCGCAATGCCTGAAACATTCTCCGCCGAGAACACGAGCAAGATGGCATCGCTCATCACATCAAAGCTGCGTGAATACGGACTGAAACTGCGCAAGATGGTGGCAGAAAAGAAATCAAAGCAGGCTATCCAGGCTGAGAAGACACAGATGCTCGGCACTGTATACCACATGCTGAAGCTCACACTCGGTGAGCCTGTGACAGAGTTCACATACGCTTTCAAGGACAAGAACGGAAAGAGTCTCGAAGCCAAGAAATATACTCCGAAAGAGTTCTTCAAACTGCTCACAGGCAAGGAGTCGTTGAACGGCACATTCATCATGGTGATGAACGACCCTCGCCGC
>URLQ01000180.1 GCA_900548745.1 uncultured Prevotella sp. | reverse complement strand
AATCTGACACGGCAAAATCCTGGGCAACTTTTTGTTGCTCAGGAACTTATAAATTAATTTAGGGGTTGTCGTTTAATTCTAAGAATTCAATATCTATAGACGAGGGTATGCCTTCCGAGGTTGCCATCGTCTGCTTATTTTCGGAGTTTTATCGTAATTTTGGTCGATTCTTGTCTTGTCAGGGCATAGTTATCCCTTGCATGGAGGATAATGCTATACGAGGTTAAGCAGCCTGATGGAGTTCCGCTTTTGCAATTCTTCTTGCCAGTTGTACTGCATTAGCCGTGTGGATGCCGAAGAAGATGATTAGGATTTCTGTCTTCTTGATTCGGCCGCTTATCCGCTTGAGTCCGTAATGTTCCTTCTGCGTTCCAAAGGATCCTTCCATTGCTGTGGCTCGTACACGGGCAAGTTCTTTCTTGACCATGCTGACAGTGGACGTGGTTTCTCGCTTCCTGCCTTTCTGCGAGAATGAAGTCACTATGTTTTGTTCACTGCAGAAAGAACGGTTGGCATTACCAGAATAACTGCAGTCGCCAGCCAGTTTGGTGATCTTCTCTCCAAAGAGTTTCTCTGCAAGCTTTACACAATGCACAAGACGAGTACCCTCATTGAATGCGTTGAACGAAAGTTTCTCGATGAACGACAGGCCATCAACCTGTATGTTGTTACACTTGGCTCCAAACTCGACCTTCTTTACTTCCTTGCCACGGACGATTGGACGTATGTATGGTTTGTTGACGCTTACGATACGATTAGGAATGCTCTCCTTGGCATTGCCACTCTCGTGATGTTTATGCTGCTGACGGTATATCTTCGTTATCGTCTCTATTTCTGCGAGTTGCTTATCGGAGAAGATTCCTGCGCAGGGATTTTCTCTGTCGAGTCTTCTTAACTCTTTGAGAATCTTCCCTAACAGATCCAACTGTCGACGGATCATCCTGCGAGTACGCTTGTTGGTGTGATGGCGTTGCTTCACATAGGCCATGTTGTCGTGGGCAACATCAAGGTACTTCGTCCTCATGCGGTGAATGCCGAGTTCCTTACTTGCCTCACACATCATTGTATATACCTTCTCTACGCATTCCCATAGCAACTTTGTGTCAGTGGGGTAACGCATGCTGCTTTCGTAGCACGTTGCATCGGTATAGATTGTATCAAGATTCCTCATGTATGGTTTCCATGTTTCTGCCAATGACTCCTGCTGAGTCTGGATCTTCAGGCGCTTGGACAGTTCAAGGATAATATCATCTATGAGCTTGTAGTTGGTCAGGGGATTGGCTGAACTTATTCGGATGCCACAGAATATCTGATAGTGTATGTTGGCGTTGAGCTGCTCCATAAGTTTTGGGGCAGACAATCCGGTATACGACTTGAGGAACATGAGTGCCACCTTGCCTTCAGGGCTGAAGTAAGATTTGCGACCGACTTTTCTGCGTGGAACAGAGTCAATCAAACCGAATCTAATGGCCATCTCACGCAACGGAAGGAGGGCATGAAAGCGTCCGAGTTCACTCTTTTTGAACGACTCTTCATAATCTTTGTAAAAATCAAACTCTGTGAACGCAAGACCTGGTGTTATTTCAGAAAATTGTAGTACCTTTGCCATGACGATTATTTTTCGTTTCCCCCAAAACAGGCCGGTCAAAGCAGTTTGGGGGATTTTTTATTATTTTATGCAAAGATACAAAATTCTTATAACACTGACAATTAGATCGTTAGGTTGTTTTTGACTGATTTACGAGCATCCCTAATTTAAATCAAAGTTTTGCGGAATTAAGGCTTATGAGTTTTCTAACCGATGCCTGGAATCGCTGGAGAAGAACCGGGATGTGGTTGAACAGCTGGCAGCCAAAATCGGTTATTATGGCGAGGATGGTTTCTTCGTTTCATCTCAGATTAATGAACTGATGCGCCAGAACAATGATGAAGAATATCTGCACGGATTCGAGCCTGAACAGAAGAGGACATTGGAATTGGAAGTGACAGAAGATGAGCTTCAGGAAAACGGCGGGCAGGAAAAAACGGAAGAAGAAAATAAGGAGAAGGAATGGCTCAAATTGAGCAAGGAAGAAAGAGTAAAGCGAGCCTTGCAGAAGATGATAGACGAGAAGGCTATTCCTTTGAAGAAAGACTATGCCCTGATTATGGTGGCGCTCTCCAGTATCGATGATTTTGCAGGCAAATTTGATAATGGCGCATCTTTCTGCAAGTATCTTACGGAGCAGTTGGGCTTGCCTTCCGACCTGACCAATGCCGGTGCCATCTCCAAGCGTTTCTCCAAGATGCGTGGCGAATTTCCCAACTGGTTGTTTGATGACGTAAGTGATCCTAACGCCCGGCAGAAACTCATCAATATCGCTAACCGTTTTGTTGCCATCTACCGTAAGGGACATTAGGAAGCGGGGAAATGATTGCTTCTTGTGAGCGTTGGCAAGTTTTAGATGGAATGTTAAAAACGTTAAATAGAGCAATCTTTAGGCATATTCTACGTTTAATATTTGAATAGGTTTAATAAACAAATTAGGATATGAAGTATTTTGTAAAAAAATCAGTCTTACTGTTGTTGGTAGTCTTGGCTTTTTGTGCGTGTGACAACAGCAATGACAATAATGACAATGATGAAGTTATTCAGCCAAAGCCACAGTCATCGAAAACTGTCGTCAATTATACTGGCGAAGTAGAGTTTGTGGTGGATGCGCCACAAATTCGTGAGGATATAGAGCAGGATTTGAAGGCAAACCCTCCTTTTGGAGGAAGCAAAAAATATCAGTTTATCACAAAAAAATACTCGACGCTTCCTGCTTTATATATGCTATATGCGGTGAATCCTGAGGACGATAAGTCTGCTGACGAATATACACTGAACATCGCTGGTAAAGTGGAGAGTAAGGACAATTATAGATTGTTCCCTGCCGCATCTGCAAATGCTTTGCATAAGATGGATATTGTGCCTGTCGACACAAAGGATGGCAAGCCTGTTGCAACATACGATGTGTTTATGCATCAAAATATTCCTAATTCTTTGGTTGATAGCAAGATGTATTTCTGCGAAGACCTTACGGAGAAATATCGCCAGAAGTTCCCTAATGAAGACATTCATGCCGTGGTTCGCCGTTTGGTTCTTTCTTATGTCAGTGGGGGGTGATATTATAAATGAATAGGAATATATCTGAACAGACGATTTTTATAAAAAAAGCATAAATACAGACAGGCTTTTACTTTTAAGTGAAATATTCTTTGTATCTTTGCATCGACAAAACATGATAATATACAGAACTTTGACAGATTAATGAGAGCTGGTGTAAAAGATGGCACGATTTCGGTAACAGAGAATGTCATTGAAACTGATAAAACTTTTGACTTATGAACCGACGAACGAAGGAAGAGCAGAGCAATGCAGGCATTGGCTCTGCCTTACAAGGAGGAGGAAGACCAAAGGTCAAGCGGATTAATACATCATTTGACGAAATGTTGGCAAACACCTCTCCTGCCATACAGCAGGAGGTGGTAATGGAATTTGCCGTTTCAAACCGAATTTATGAGTTGATGACACAACGCGGTTTGACCAAACTTCAGTTTGCTCAGGCTCTTGGCAAGAAACCGAGTGAAGTGACAAAATGGTTGAGCGGTCAACACAACTTCACACTAAGAACAATTTCGATGCTTTCCACATTCTTTGGTCAGCCTCTTATCCATATTCATGAAAAGTGATTATATTCAAGATGGGGACTGAAGCATTATAGCCAATTTTTGGAATATCTCATCGTTTACCATTAAATATATAGATAATTATGAAAAGATTTATAGTATTGTTGACCATTTGCTGCATGTCATTTGCTACAGTCAATGCAGATGATGACGTGAAGGTAGTGATTTCAACGAGCAAAAGTACAAACTATGTTCTTTATCCTGCTATAACAGGTGTTTTTCTGAGGCTTGACACAAGAGACGGAACAATCCAAGCCATTGTTCCTTCAAACCCTAAGAAAAACCGAGTGCTTAATGCAGAACCTCTTGCACTTGACAAAAAAACGGGCCGTTTTGAAATGTATCCGACAGACAGCAGTTGGGTCTGGGTGCTGTTTGACTCTGAGACGGGCAATATGTGGAATGTCAATTGGAGCGCAAAAAGCGATGTATTGTCAAAAATTCCAGTCACAGAGGCAGCTTATTGAGGTCATAAAGATAAAGGAGGCATATAATCAACTGACGTGAACTCAATACATAAGAGATAAACAAATGATATTATGAAGACTATCAAATTATTTTTTTCTACATTGCTTGTCGTTATCATTTCTGCTATCGGAATGGCATCATGCAATGACGATGATGAACCCAAAGACAAGGTGATCGAAGTTACTATGTCGGTTTCAGAGAACACAGACATCATGTATTTGTTATTTGATCACAACAAGGAGAACCCCATCGAATGTATGCTCGTCATGGAGGATGGCGTTGACCAGACCTGGAGAAAGATGAGTTTCTCTGAGATAGAAGGGTTTACGTATGAGAAAGGGCACAGGTATAAGCTGAAAGCAAAGAAGACTATATTTGCCAATCTTCTTACAGATGGCTCGCCTTGGAAGTATGAGCTTGTCGAGATTTTGGAAGACAAGGAAATTACAAGTCCGGAACTTCCTGTCGAAGCCACAATCAAGTCAGAGGCAGACATTGTCTATGAGGAGCAGTGCCCTATAGATGTATTCCGTGTCCTCTCCAATATTTGTTGATGGCAACGGGAAAATATACAGTTCAGAGGGAAATGAAAGACCATCCTACAAGAACTGCCGCATCTATCTGAATAATACTTTAGACCCAACAGTCCCTGATTGGGTGAAGCTCAATAGTACAACGTATATGGCTCGATATGCCTACGTTATCTCTCCTCTTTCTGACAAGATACGTCTTGTGGTGGCATCTGGCGGCGGTCCCATGCTGAAATATATCGTTACGGAAGACGATTTCCGCTACGTGACTACCACGATGAATAAAGGAGAGCAACTTACATACGTACTTATTCTTGCCAATGCAAATAAGAAGGGCATCCAAAGATTAGAATTGACACTTGAGCGTAAGTAATGTGTTATACCTCAAATCCGCAACTACGCGCCTAATATGATACAGAAGCGAAAAGAATCTGCATCGTTAGTAAAAGGGGGCACAGTGCATCGAATGTCACCATAAAGACATATAAATGCCCCTTAC
>URLQ01000179.1 GCA_900548745.1 uncultured Prevotella sp. | reverse complement strand
AACGATAAATATTTTCCAATTATTTGGAATGCAACATAGAAGTTACGTAATTTCTCATAGAAAGTTACGGACTTTCTCATAGAAATTGACGTACTTTCTCATAGAAAGTCAATCAACTTCTTATTTTTCTTCTTTTAATGGTTATCAGAAAAGGCTGTTTTTACTGTATTTCATTAACATAACGGGCTGTTTTTGTTAAAGGAATTAAATATCAAATATAACCTTGTCTTCCCTTTTTTTTGTCATAGCCTTAATCATAATTATAATGTGCAGATATGGGCAATAACTTCATTGGCACAAGTTTCTTTGCATAAAAGATGGTAGCCGACACAAGCAGGTCGATATCCATCTTGTCGTCAAGAACAAATCCGTCCCTTCAATCTTCTTCACGATAATGTTTATACTTACATTCTTCGTAAAATTACTTCGCCATAGTGTATAAAAATTTACCCAGAGCGTATAGTTCGAAAAGTTAAGCGGTCGGCAAATTCTTTTATTAGAGCATTGCCGACCACTTCGATTTTATTGTTCTGAGAACATTATTTATTCATTGTTGTCATCTTCGTCGTCAGTATCCCAGTTCTCGTCCCATATTGCATCCATTATATGATGTTTGGCACGGGCACCGCTGGCACCTGCAGTCCCGGGATTATTAAGATTTCCATTCTGTCCACTGTCATTTATTGAGCCACTCATGATGGCTGACGTTTCCGTCTCTAAGGACAAAATGCTTGGTTTAATATATTTCTTCATGTTTATTTATCCTTTCTTATTTAATGATATATTTTCTTCCGTTTACTACATATACCCCCTTCTGCAGAGCCTTCATGTCATTGCCGACATACTGTCCGCAGAGGTTATATACCTTTCCTGCCATGACTTTTCCATTCGCCAGACCATTGATATACGTTGTCTCGCCATCAATGCTGATGCCCATCTTTGCACCGGATTCAGCAGAAGGAGCTATGAAGTAGCCACGAAGGGCTTTCATTGTCTTGTCAGTCTCCATCGGAATATAGAACTTGTTTTCTGCACCGAGGAATAGATTCGTGCCGTCTGTTGCAAGTTCATGCTTGCTATGGACTCCGACAAATTCATAACCATTGGCACCGTCTACTATGCCGTCACTTTTTGAAACAACAGTGACATCTTCAAAAACCGGATTCTCTATGTTTGAGGTCGGCTTGACCAGATAAGCATGCATAGCTTTCAGTGATGCAGTTGACTCAAAGTTCATAACAGAACCTGTCATTGATTTATACTTACGAATTTCAGCATCCTTCAAAGGCGTTGTAGAAACATCATCAATGTCAAACGGCAGACAAAGAGTATACCAGCCTCCATCTGCTATCATGGTGCGAGCCACATTTACATTCACCTTTTTATTCTCGTTTTCGCGGATTGTGATGTTGTTGTCGTCCTCATTTAAAGATACTGAAGGAGCCTTGACTTCCACAGAAAATAATATTGGAGAAAACTTATAAGTCCGGGCATAAATATCAGAGAAGACAATATTATCCAATTTCACACTCTGTTTGCCCGACACCTCTTTATCCGCATTTATCCAGAAGTTCCAGATGGAGCCGTCATTTTCATTAAACTGCTTGTTGTTAGAAGAGAAGAGCAATATACGCACTCTTCCGTCACCATAGTCCTTGCCTTGCAATAGGTGCGTTTTGCTCCATCGTTCAGTCTTCTGACTCTTGTCCAGATCCAAAGACAAGCCGGTTGGCAATATCACATCAAACTGACATGCCGTCATCTGACTGTCATTGAGAAGGTTCAAAGAGAAGATGCCTCCTTCGCCAGATTCTATCTCACCGTCAGCGACGGAAATTGTATTTTGCTCCTTGATACCAACAAGCATTTGGGAATCCGCCAGTTTCACATCCTGGTTGCTCTTGTCAGCCAGGATTTTGTTTTTGAGTTGTATGTATCCTCCTGTAAAGCTTTCTGATGCCTTGACCTGCACTTTAAGCAAAGTTCCTTTTCCAGGCTCAAGATCAGCACTCTCAAAAGAATAGCCTATCACTCGGATTGTACCATCACTGATTTCATTGGAACTAACTGCAAAGGCAGAGGCTCTGTCTGTAAGTGAGATATTGAAATTACCATCGCCATCCTTCAGCATGGTCAATCCTTCCGGCAGGATGATGTCGGCTTGGAAACCTCTGATGATTTGGTCGTTGTCCAGACAAATGGACAATGTCTTGGTGTCCCCGGGAATGATGTTGAAGGGGGCTGTGTAAAATGCATTCTCAGCCCTCAATGCTGTCGGCAGTGCCAACAGCATGAGGAACATAAGAATAAAAATACTTTTTAATCTTATCATATTTTTATTACTTTATAGTTGTCTTTGTAATGTGTCCATTCATTTTTACAAGATAAACACCATTTTGCAGTTCCAGTCTGACCTCTTCTGAAACAAGACGGAATGACTTGACGAGAATACCGGATGTTGTATATACATAAACCGGTGTATCTACAGCACCACGGATGATGACACCACCAGGAACGGCTTGCACAGGAGCAGCACCGGCACCAGCAGATGCAATCGAAGTGGTCTCTGCCACGCGCGAGGTCAAACGGTAACCTTCTGCCTCTGCGTCTGAAGCCATTGCATTCAGGGTCTTGACCTCATTTGCATCCATCGCCTTGTTGAATGACACTGTGAAGATGGCATTGCCGTCCAGGAAAGAACTGTTGCTCAGAGAATAGACCACCACTCTCCATGTGCGTGCATTCAGCTTGGCATACGTCAGCAGGTGGGTCGCAGTGATAGCATCATCCAGTTTGAATGTAACGTCGCTGACGTTTCTTGGCAGCACAATGTCTGTCTGCAGTGCTGTATAGATGCCATTGTTGTCCAGTGCAACGGCGATGGATTTCTGTCCGTTCTGGGTAATTACAAGACAGTCAGCTGATGGAGCGTCCATGTCCATATTGGCCTTGGCAATGGCTCTGCTGCTCATTGTCTCAAGACTCTGCTGCATGATAATCTCCGTAGTAGCTGATACGTCAGAAACAGAAATACTGCCATCGCCATTCACATCGGCTGCTTCAAGCGAGAACTTGCCTGTCACCTTATTTAATATATAGTTGATGGTATTGACAACATCCACGATGTTCACGTCATCATCGTCATTGGAGTCGCCCTTCAATACCGGCAGGACTTTCACCTGACAGGTGCCTTCCACCTGACTGCCATCCTGTGATGTTGCCTTGATTACAGCATCGCCAGGGGCAATAGCCGAAACGATACCTTCTTCTGATACCTTGGCTACATTCTCGTTGGTAGACGACCATACAATATGCATATCTGTTGCATTGGTTGGAGTAATTGTAGCCGAGAGCTGTGCCTGACGGTTCTTCCTGATTTCCAAAGACTCTGAACTCAATGTTATAGAAGCGATCTTTGTCGGGTCAACGGTAATTGTACAAGCAGCCTTGGCACCGCCGCCGTCATTGGCGATTGCATGGATTGTTGTTTGTCCAACCGCATGAGCGGTTACCACACCTTCTGCTGATACCGTTGCTACAGCCTCATCTTCCGACTTCCAATCCACTTTCTTGTTGATTGCATCGTTCGGACCTACTGTAGCTTCGAGCGTGAGTGTTTCACCTGCCTCTAAGTGGACGTCTTCCTGGTTCAGAGTGACAGTACTTAGGAATATACCCTCTGTCATAGCCTTGATGTTACCCCAGTTCTTCCATGTGGCAGATCTCTTGTATCTGCTCACATAACTTGCTGGTACAAATAGAGTACCATTAGCCACTACTTCCTCTGGGAAATTTACCAATCCCGTAGGAATCGGTGAGGTTGCGTATGACTTTACATACTTTATATTGGTACATCCGTCAAACGAGTTCTCGCCTAATGACGAAACATTCTCGCTGAGCGAAATCCATGTCAATCCTGTACAGCCTTGGAAGGATTGCTTGCCCACCGACGAAATTTCCCCCTTTACTTCCACATAGGGGAGGGATGTGCAGCCTGCAAAAGACTCTACTCCCAAACCTTCCAAAGTTTCCGGTATATCGATTCCTTCCAATGCCGTGCAGTTCTGGAATGCTGACGGACCGATAATTCTCAGAGAAGTTCCTAAATCAAGTTTTCTCAAAGAAGTACATCCTGAGAAACTGTTGTCGGCGATACTTGTCATGCTTGCAGGGAGTGCCACGTTATCAAGAGAAGTACATCCTGAGAATCCATAGTCTGATATCTGACTGAGAGCTTCGCTGAATCTTACAGACTTCAATGACGTACAGCCACGGAAGCCTCACATGTTGACGGAAGTGATGTTGTCTGGAATATATAAATTCTCCAGTCCTGTGCAGTAGGAGAACATATACTTGTCCACCACCTTCAGGTCCTTGCCCAGAGTCAGGTTCTTGAGTTCTGCAATGGAATAGAATGGGGAGCGGTATGATGCATCTGTATTGTAAGACAACCAACGACCAAGATAGAGTGTTTCCACAGGACAATCACGGAAAAGTCCATATTCCTCGTTTGAAGAGCCATACGCCATCTCTATCAGATCTGTTCCATCCTCGAAGGTAACGGTCTTCAACGCCTTGCAATTCGTGAACATCTGCGTATCCATCTTTGTCACAACCGTTGGAATTGTGATTGCCTGCAATTTTCCGCATTTTGAGAACAGACCCTCTTTCAGCCAAGCACAGGAGGTGGAAAGTTTTGCACTTTCAAGTTCTGAATCATCCGCAAAGGCGTATGTTCCTATTGTCGTAACAGCATTAGGTATGACGATGCTTCCCAATGTACTCATTCCGCGGAAAGTCCAGCTGCCGATAGAGGTCAGGCTCTCTGGCAGAGTAAGCGTTTTACAGTTGTTTACTTTATAAAGCAGATTGTCCTTACAATAAGTGACCGTCCTTGCTTGCGAGAATTTTACATCTGTGAGGCTTTGTTGATTGTAAAATGGCGAATACCCTTTCCCTTCTGCAGTCTCATAATCTATGTTTCTTCCCATATAGAGGGAAGTCAGATTGCTGTTTCCAAACAATGGAAGTGCCTCTGAATAATTCGATTTGTAATCTGTTGATGCGCCATAACCTAATTTCACTGCAGTATTGGCATCCTCAAATGAAACATTCGTGAGATTGACGCATGATGCAAAAGTATAGTTACCAATAGATTCCAATCTGCCGGGGAATGTCAATTCTTTGATCAAATAGCATTTGTCGGTAACTATTCAGCGGTAGGGCATGGCGGGGTTTCAAGCCTCAAATAAGG
>URLQ01000178.1 GCA_900548745.1 uncultured Prevotella sp. | reverse complement strand
CCTCTGGAGCATCGCACGCAGGAGTCATACGCATCACCTTGTTTCTGCCAGTAACAGTATCTATATCCGTCAACACCAGTGGTGAATGTGTAGAAACAATAAACTGAATGTTTGGGAAAGTTTCTTGGAAGCACTGGAGAACAACTTGCTCTAATGCAGGATGCAAGTGCAAATCGATTTCATCAATGACAACGATGCCTTCAGAATCAGTATTTCCATTTAGAATATATGAACGGTAAGCTATGTCAAGAGCCATATAGAAAATACGCTTGTAACCAGCTGGCAACTTCTCGAATGGTGGGTTCTGTCCATCCTTAGTTTCCAGACAGAGTCCATCTTCTTCATAAACACTAACAAAGAAATCCAAAACATCGATGCCTGGCAGTTTCTTTGAAAAATTGACGAGACACTCCCGAATAGAATATATTTCTGGGTTATATTTATCGAAATCTTTTTGAGCATTTTCCAATCTTGTCCGATGGAGATCTACGTCCTCACGATATTCATTCTCATTAATAATTCCTGATGCCTTGAAATTATCACAATTAGCCAAAGCCGCTTCTTCATGTCTCACATTCATCTTAGCTCTATCCCACATGGTCCAGATTTTTGTTAATCTTGTAATCCAGAGATCTGAATAGGCAGTTTCATCATCCCAACCAAGATAACCAAGATTACGCAAGGACAACTGAATCTTAGTTAAGGTTGACGCTTTCGTTGAAATATGTGGAAAGCTGTCAGAGAAATAAGCAAATACAGGGAAAGTGCCGGTTTCCTTAATCCTTGACATCAACAGCTTATAAGCAGTTTTATATTTCGAAGGCTGCAATGCAAATGTTGATGTTAATGCATACATGTCCCAATCTAAGGTAGTTTCCAAAAAGTCTGCTTCTGCATGGATACAGATGTCAGGAAGAGGGAAACCAGACTTTTCGTCTCTAACTATGTCTTCCTTCTTATTATATTGATTAGGTCTAAGAGATGGGAATCCCGAAGACAAAGTGATTTCGCCTTCCTCCACTTTGTCATTTTTAAAAGCGAAGCTCAACGCCTTATGTATGGCATGTATCAATGTTGACTTGCCCGAACCATTCTTGCCAAACAGTACGGTTACACCGGGTGCGAACTCAATGGTATAGTCGCGGAAGCAACGGAAGTTGCTGATATGTAATTTCTTTAGATACATCGTATGTTGTTTTTAATATCTTACATCAATGTTTACTGTCAATGTCTTGTTGCCATCCTTCAGCGTGCGGAGGTTCTTCTGCAGTTCCTCACGATGGGTGAAGCCGAAGCTGTAACCGAAGATTACGATGTTGTGAGGAGAGAATGGCTCACCATTATACTTATCCATCAAGGCTGCGACGCTACTTTCGTCAAAGTCATTGTCAGGATTTATCATATAGAGGTGGTCATCCTTCCAATAGGCTTTATAATTGCCGAGCATCACTTCTTCGGCATTCTCGGTCAAGCCATAGCCATCAGCAACGAGCCATGTGCGAAGCACAGTCTCTAAGCCAAAGTCCTTTACCTCCAATGTGGTCAGAAGGTCATTAGATGGGTCAAAACGCTCCATTTGCAACAAGGCATCTTCCTTGGGTTCTTCCAAAGTATAATGCTTGAAGCCAAGGTCACCTGCAAAGAGTGGGTTCTCATCATGAATCTTTTTGGCGGCTCGCTTGATGCGTTCAAGACCAATGTAATCTAATGTATGAGGATAGTTGTTCTTTTCTAAAAAATCTATTACTGTTTGTACTTTATGTTTATCTGCTTTAGGTGTTTTCTCTAACTTTTCTTCTAAATTTAAAGGTAATTGTACTACTATAAAAGTTCTTTTACCATTAAGAAGATTTAAGTTAAAAACAGAATCTGCTGTAGTTCCTGAACCAGAAAAAAAATCTACACAGATAGAATCTTCATCTGATCCAATAGTTAATAGTTTTTTTACGAGATAAGTAGGTTTAGGAAAATCAAAAGTATCAGCCATACCATATTTCCTTAACTCAACAGATCCCTGTTCTGTAATTACACCTGTTTCATCCCAAATTCCATCGTCATCATCTTCTTCAGTAATTTCCATATCTTCAAACCAAATGGTTTTAGCCTTATAAGTACCTTTACGATATTTTTCATATACACCCCATTGACCAGAAGACTTTTCACGAGCAACAACAGTGCTATCCAAAGAAGTTTCTCCAATGTTTAGATTAAACTTCTTTTTTCCCCATCTCCAACAACTTTCCTTCATTTCACTATTGTATGGCAAAATTTCAATGGAATATTCTAAAGTACGTTTGTCACTCACTGGTGAATATCCATTTTTATCTTTCACATTTGGGTTTGCATAAATGGGATAAAAAAGATTAGGACGATTAAACTTGCCATATTTGGGATTTCTGTTTCTTAGTTCTCGTTCTGAAAATTCACTTATATTATCACATTTTATATCACCAGACAGTTCTTTCTTTAATTCATTTACTATGGTTTCACTACTATTAGCGTAAACTAATAAATATTCATGAGTCTTTGCTAGTTGTTTATAAGTTTGTCCACGTTTGTTTGATTGAATAACAATTTCGGCAATAAAATTCTCCTCTCCAAACACCTCATCACAAAGTCTCTTCAAATTAGCCTGCTCATTATCATCAATAGAAATAAAAATCACTCCATCATCAGTCAGCAAATCGCGTGCAAATGAAAGACGAGGCAACATGAAGGTGAGCCAAGCCGCATGGCTGGCACTTCCACGACGGGTCATGGAGAGAATGCGCTCAGCACGCTCAGGACTGACGTCCAAGCGTTTGGCAAGTTCCTCAGCTGTGAAGTTGAACTTGTCGTTGTATACAAAGCCATCAGAACCGGTGTTGTATGGTGGGTCGATATAAATCACCTTCACTTTGCCGCTATACGACTTCACCAGATGCTGCAGAGCATCCAGATTGTCACCGCTGATATATACATTCTGGCTGTCCTTGTTCTCCGGTTTCGCATTATGTTCCTCGTCCGGGCGAATAAGTGTAGTAGTATCCATATTGGTAAGCATACGAGCATAGTTCTTGCCCAGCCAGTTGAAACCGCTGGTCTCGTCAGTAATGGTAGTTCCTCCAGGCAATGCAGCCTTGAAAGCCTCTATGTCAAATTCGCCGTCAGCATGAAAGCACTGAGGGAAGTACTTCCTCAGCGCATCCATCTCTTTCTGTCCCGCTGCTGCATCAGCATTGTGATTCATTATATCTTTAATCATACTCAAGTCTTCTTTTCGTTAATTACCCACTGTCTCTAGACGCACTAAGTCAGTCAATACGGCGTTGATTAAGTCCAACTACTGTCCTTCGCGACACATCTCTTAAAATTTACTCTCAGTTTGCCGAGTGCAGCTAAGTATTATGCAAATATAGTCAATTCTCTTGAACAATATGAGCAATTCACAATAAAAATGATGTTGAAGCTTCGTTTTTGTAGTGTTAGATTGGCATTTTTTCGAATAAAAAACTTATTTTGCATATTGATGAACGGCATAGCGATACCGCAAGGCATAGTGAATACTTTATAAATTACAAAGTGTTTTAGTTAAAGATTTGCAACATTCCGACTCGGAAACATCGAAATTGTCACAATATCAGTATCTTTGTGTCGTAAATGACAGAACGATTATACATACATCATAATGCTCTTCGTTTATAGTAAGTTGTCTGAACACACCGCTTTTACAGATAACTTAATATAAACGAAACATACATTTAATGGGTTTAATCATTTTATACTTTTTAGGTGCATTATCACTATCCTTTTTATGTTCCGTCCTTGAGGCGGTACTCTTATCCACTCCTATGTCGTTCATCTCGATGAAGGAAAGCCAGGGCAACAAGACTGCCGTCTTGATGAAACAGTACAAGAACAACGTTGACCGTCCCGTAGGTGCCATTCTTTCGCTCAACACTATCGCACATACCATCGGTTCGGCAGGTGTTGGAGCGGAGTCAATAAAACTCTTCGGCGAAGAATATTTCGGATTGATATCCGCTATTCTGACGCTTTTGATTCTTGTGCTTTCCGAAATCATCCCCAAGACCATCGGAGCATCATATTGGCGTTCGCTCGCCATGTCATCTACTAAGATTATTCGCGTGCTTATCTTCATAACCTATCCGCTGGTTCTGCTCTCAGAACTGATCACGAAGGTGTTCACCCCGAAGAACCATCAGGCTTCGGTGAGCCGGGAAGAGGTTTCGGCGATGGTGGATGTAGGTACCACCGAGGGAATATTCCGCGAATCAGAAAGTAAGATAATCAAGAGCTGCATCCGTCTGGCAGGGGTAAAGGCACGCGAAGTGATGACACCTTCTGTTGTGGTAGAATCCGCCAACGTGAACCTTACCATAAAGGAGTTCTACGAACAGCAGACGTGGAACTTCTCCCGCATTCCTGTATACGACAAGAACAAGGATTACATCATCGGCTATGTGCTGAAGGACATGGTACTGAAACAATTGTCGGATGACAAATTCGAAACCAAGCTGTCTGACATAGTGCGTCCGATTCTATCTTTCAACGAAGACGATTCGGTATATCAGATATGGGAGAAGATGCTGGAGAAGCACGAGCATATCTCCATTGTCGTTGACGAATACGGTTGTCTGCGTGGCGTTGTATCCATGGAAGACGTTATAGAAACCATGACCGGTGTGGAAATCGTAGACGAAGACGATGTGGCTATAGACATGCAGGCTTTCGCCAAGGAAAAGTCGCGAATGATGCGTGCATAAAGGCTGTTGCGTCATGTATGCAGCATTAGAAGTAGGAAAACATCACTTTTAGGTATTGCCCAAGAAATGATTTTATCATAACTTTGCACTATTGCTAAAAGAAAAGATTATGACAGAAATGACAACAACTATAATCATCGGACTTCTGATACCGCTATTAGGTACGATGCTCGGTTCGGCTTTCGTCTTCTTTATGAAAGACGAGATGTCTCCACGAGTACAGAAGTCGCTATTGGGCTTTGCCTCCGGTGTGATGGTGGCTGCTTCCGTGTGGTCTTTGCTCATTCCGGCTATGGATATGGAGGCGGAGAGCGGCAAATGGTCGGTAGTGCCGGCAGCTGTGGGATTCCTCTTGGGCATAGGCTTTCTGCTGCTTATCGACGAACTTACGCCACACCTCCATATCGGCACAGAAAAGCCCGAGGGCATAAGGTCGCACCTTTCGAAGACGGCTATGCTTGCCCTTGCCGTAACCATCCACAACCTGCCCGAAGGAATG
>URLQ01000177.1 GCA_900548745.1 uncultured Prevotella sp. | reverse complement strand
AACTTCAAATAGAAAGTTACCGAATTTCTATGAGAAAGTTACGGACTTTCTATGGGAAAGTTACCGAATTTCTAAATGATGACAAAATCACGTGCTTACATAGGCTTGGCGTGATTGTCATAATCGAACAATACAGGCGAGCTGAACAAACCGTTTATTTATGCATTCAAATTGGTTATTTATGCAAAAGCCTGACAGGTGGGGTATACATATATATTTTGCCATACGCAAGAGGATATGACTCTGTTTTAGATGATTTTCAAGAATGTCTTACAGAGGAATAAGGCAGAATTAGACCATTCTAACTATCGATGAATAGTTACTCGCTGAATAGTTACAAAGACAACAAACTCCCCAAATCGGTCATCGTTTTGGGGAGCATTGATATAAGCATCGGAATAATGCTTTTTGGGAAATTCGGTAAGTTTCTCATAGAAAGTCGGTAACTTTCTATTTTTAACTGTTTCGGGACGTGGCTTTTTCTATCATCCAATCGGAGATATTTCGTGTGTTGCCGTCAAAGTTCACGCCAACCTTTGTTATCGGTCGGCCGCTCAAGGCAAAACGCTGACGGTAGTTCTTTAGATTGATTTGCTGCAAGGCAGCCTGGGCTGTCTGGTTCAACTTTATCTCCATAAGGTAGAGGTCGGCTTTGGTAAGCATTACTATGTCAACCCTGCCAGTCGGAGTGTGGACTTCAACATCAACGAGATAATCGGTGAGCAGCGAGAAGATGACATAAAGCATCTGCTGGTAATGTCCCTCGCTGTTTGCATTGCTGCAATAAGGAACTGTGCCGAGGAAAGTCTGCAGCATAGTCAATGCTCCGTCAATGTCGCATTTGTCGAGAGCCTGTGCTATCTTGCGCGCCATATTGGTTACGGCAAGCGTATTCGGACTTACATAATAGGGTATCAAGGCCTTGGTAAGCCCAAGCCTCACTTCCTTGTTCGGCACGTCGAGCGTGTAATAGTTGTAGTCCTTGTTATAGCCCTTGATGGTGATGTAGCCGCTCTGATAAAGCAGCGGCATCAGGGTCGGCATGTTCTCCGTCGGCGCATCAAACTCACTGGCAGAAGCCTCAACACGAGTGATGTCGGCAGGCTGGACATTGTATTTGCACATCATATTTATAAGATATGTGGGAGTGCCGGAAGAGAACCAGTATGCCTCGAAATTCTTTTCGGCAAAGCAACTCAGCAGACTGAATGGATTGAACACGTCGGGAGAATATGCGGAGAAATGATAACCGTCGTAGTTCTCTTTCAACCTGTTTATGGTTTGTTCCCTGTCCATCCCCGTTTCTGTAGCCAGCGCATCAATGTCCGCCGACATCTGGGTCAGCAGTTCATCTGTCGTGATGCCGCAGATTCCTGCATAATCATCATTCATGGATATGTTGGTGATATTGTTCAGTTCGCTGAAGATGCTGAGCTGTGAGAACTTCGTTATGCCGGTCATGAACACGAAGCGCAGCTTTGCTTCGCAGAATTTAAGCGGACTGTAGAAGTTGCGCATGATATTCCGCAACTCGTCAAGCTGTTCCTTCTCGTGGACTGTGTCAAGCATCGGCGCATCGTATTCGTCGATGAGCACCACCACCTGTCTGCCGGACTTCCTGTATACTGTATTAATGAGGTCTATCAAACGGTTGTTGGTGCCGTTTGCCGGACTGCTGATGCCCCATTTCGTTTCTTCGTCTTTCAGCCGATAGCCCAGATACTCCTCCAGCTGCTGTGGATTCATGTGCTTGCCACCGCTCATATCGAAGTGCAGGACAGGATATTCGGTCCATTCCTTTTCCAGTCTCTCTATGGCAAGTCCATTGAACAAGTCCTTCCTTCCCTCGAAATAACTCTGGAAGGTGGATACGAGCAGCGACTTCCCGAAGCGGCGCGGACGCCCCAGTAAGAAATACGCTCCGCTGGTATGTGCCATACGGTATACGTATTCCGTCTTGTCGATGTAGAGTTTGTCTTCTCTTCGTATTCGCTCGAATGTCTGTATGCCCAATGGGTAGAGTTTTAAAGCCATATTCGTAGACGTTTATTTGTTTCCGACCGTAAATGTACGGCATTTATTTGATTCCGCCAAGCTTTGAAGTGCTTTTCTTTGGGCATGAAGGTCTATTGAAAGGTTATTCCTTATTTATAATAAAGATGTTTAGGCTATAAGTACGACGACATGGCGAATGACACATATTTTCCGGTTGGACAGAGAATTATTACACCCGATGCTTTGGGCATTATAGAAAATATATGTATATTTGCAGCAATAACCCTAAAAGGACAATGCCTATGTAACAAAAAAATATAAAAGACATATCACATAAAATAAAGAAGCGTTAGCTTTGTATTCTTGCTTATCGAAAATCGCCAAATTTGAAGAAAAGCAATCAAGAGTAGAAGTTAATGCTCACGTCTGTCTACAGGCGTGGGCTTTTACTCGTGTATGATTGCAACTGGTGTTTGGCGATACCTCGATAAGCATAGACGGAGTGATTAGTCCACGTTTTTTTATTGTCTACACCTAAGCCCGGGACTAAACAAAAACCTCTTCAACACATAATAATAACCAGCGCATTGATACAAGAGCCAAAGATATACTACCATATCTTTGGAAACCTTAGAAGATGCAACATAAAAACATTTACATATATGGAAAAGACAATAAAACTTTTAGAGAGAGTCTTTACCTTTTTACTTCTTGCTGTAGCCTTTGCGGCGTGCAGCAGCGACGATGACTCTACCGACGGCAACGGCAACATAAAGCCTGACGTTAACGTGAATGACCCGGTTGGAACGGTATCACTGTCTATGATGAAAGGACCAAGCATCCGAGAAGGGGCAACAGGAATTGGAAGCATTTATATTGGCAACGACTACAACTTCGACGGAGGATATTTCATTTCACTTGGAACAGTGAAGGGACTTGGCAACGTGTCGTATATTCCGACAACAGGCTGGGCAAGTAAAGTTTCCGTACGCAGCGGCAATGGATATGTGGCATATTCCTATGGAACATTCTACAGGATTTATGTAGAGAAAGAAATTGTTGGGACTACAGGCGGCATAATCGGCTATGACGTGAAATACCAGGCTCCATTCAAAGGTAAAGACCTCGAATTGGAACTGCCGGCAACTTCTGTTTCTTTCGACAAGAAGGGAGGAACGGAGAATATCGTATTCAACAACAAGGAGTTCGTTGTGTATACGGCGAAATCTTCAGAAGACTGGTGTCAGATTATCCCAACATCCACTTACAACTATTCTTTCCTTGCCAACGGCATACAGATCATTGCACAGCCATCGAATGTGGCTGCCACTACAGAAGCTACCATTACGCTGACCACTGCCTATGGAAAGAAGAAGGAGATAAAAGTGACAAGAGGCGGTGTTGACCCGTATCTTACTCTCAACGAGACATCGGTCACGCTTGATGCCAAGGAGTGTGAAAGACAAGTTGGACTGAACACCAACATTCAGAAAGAAGACTTGACTATCAGCAACACCGCAAGTTCGTGGTGCAAGGCAGAATTTGTAGACCAGACAAGGGCGATACATGCAAGTGCTGCAAGGATAAAGTTTGTGGGCAACAAGCCGGCAAAGGCTGTCAAAGCAGCTAACGCTGCTGGTTCTGCAAATTATTACGCTCTGGTTCTCAAAGCTAATTCCAATGACAAAGATACTGAACGAAAGGGAACAATTACTCTAAAGAGCAAGGACGGTAAGAAGAGTGTGACTCTGAATGTAATTCAGAACAAGGCTTATTTGTATGTTGGATATGAAGGATATAATGATGTATCATTAGATAATGAAGAGAGAAATGCAGCTATCGGCAACGTATATACAAGCTTAGAATATGAGGACTTGCAAGTAAGTTGCAACGAGGCATGGTGTAAACCTGAATTGCAAAAAAAATCTTATGGCATAGAATTGAATGCTAATATCAGCAAGAATGCCACAGAGAAAACAAGAAAAGCCAAAATCGTGATTTCAAACAAAACGAAAACATTGAGCTTTACAATGACTATCTCTCAAAATGGCGTTAAGTTTGTTCCAAGTCAAACGAAAGTCGGCTTCGACAAGAACCAATCAAACAAGACCATAAGCATAAACACAAGTTTAGACTGGGAAGCCACATCCGACCAAAATTGGTGTACGGTGAGCAGGAATGGCAACAATCTCACAATTCGTGTCACTGCATACTGTGGAAGTTCGGCAAGTCGCAAGGCAACGATTTCGTTCAAGGGCTTGTTATCGAAGATTGAGGTTAACCAAAGTAAATATGCAGTGGGCGACCAATACAGCGAGAACGGAGTGAAAGGCGAAGTAGTTTACATGAACGACACTGTTAGGTATGTAAAGAAAGAAGTCGGAGAATCTATTTGGTCTACGGAAAACGTGGAAACAGGAGCAAACGATAATTACGACGGTATGAAAAATATGGCTGTCATAAAGAAAATATCAGGGTGGAAGAATCTCTATCCTGCATTTGCACTTTGTGATGCTCTTAACACAAGTGGGGTGACAGGATGGTATTTGCCGGCATATTATGAATTGTCAAACAGAATAAGGCCAGCCAACGGTACATATTGGAGCTCTTCAGAAAGCAGCAATAAATATGCCGGCTATTACTCTCCGTCTGAAACTAATGCTGCAAGAAAAACAGACACGAAACTAAAAGTTATGGCTGTACATAAATTCTAACTGAATTGTTATTATGAATAGAGTTATTGCGATTGCATTATTAAGTATTTTGTCTGTCGTTGCTTATGCCCAAAATGGCAATAAGAATTGGGACAGACTCGGATATGTATGGCTTTACAAACCGGATCCTGGCAATAAGTTTCGATCGTATTCCTGTGGTAAGGCCATTGTATATGGAAGTTTTGACGGTAACAAGATGACTTATAAAATTTTTATTCCGCAAGAGAACGAAACGTATGATGTTTACACAAATCCAGATTACAATCAAGATAAAGTTGAATACTGTGACAGAATGAGTGCGAAAGATGACCATTTTCATGGCCCATGGCCTTCTTTTGTTGAATCATATCCTCAAAAAGCGGGGGATTACTATTTCAATATAGGTAATATATCTAACTAATACCCAAAGCGGAATTGCAAGTTCAAGACTTTGCGATTCCGCTTTTTTATTTTCTTGATGATGTAAAAGTTGCAACAGCAAAATGCATGGCCATAATTGTCATTCCGGCTGATACTTCAATACGTTGTCAGGATAAAGGATGCAGCAATCTGCCTCGGAAAGAGGGTGCTCTTTAAGGAAG
>URLQ01000176.1 GCA_900548745.1 uncultured Prevotella sp. | reverse complement strand
CTGTAAGAACCGGAAGATAATCCTGTGCTTTCGCATTCATGGAAAGAAGCAAAAGCAAAAGTGGCAAAATGTATCTCATACGCTATATGTTTATAGTTCTTTGTTGCAAATATACGAATATTAATTACAAGTTATACTTGATATCGGATGTTTTTTATTCTTTCATCCAGTTTTTAGAGTCTGTCAGACTGTTATCAACATACAATCCAACAATGTGTACACCATTCTGTAATGTTGATATATTTTCTGTTACTGTCGGATTTGAGGTGGAAACTGGTATTGATCTTTCCTGCTCACCAGTCATTGACGAAATAACCAGTCTCGCATCATTGGCCTTTTCATCCAACTGTGTTGTAACAGTAAGTTGACTACATGATTTGTCAGGAACGCAACTTATTATTTTATTGTCTGTCGTTAGTTTTCCAGACTGAGAACTTTTCAATAACTTTTCTATAATTACAGATTGTTTTTCCATTTCCTTCTTCATTTCCTGTACTGCCTTTACAAGGAAAGGTATAATCGCTGTATAGTTTACCAACTTTATTCCACTATCATCCGTCTTTACAATATTTGGCAGGATTTTCTCTACTTCTTGTGCAGAAAAGCCATATTCTATAGTTCCCTTATCTGCAGGTCCGGTTGGTATAGACCCGCTTATTGAATCTGTTGAATATGGACCGGCTTTCCAATTATACGATATTGGCTTCAGACTTGATATTGTGCTTAATCCATTATTTATGGTATGAACGTTTTCTTTTGCCCTTTCATCTGAATAGTTGTAGATTTTTCCAACCTGTATACTATTGAATGTGCCTGTCTCTGTATTAAAGAAAACAATCTCATTTCCAGTACCTGCAAGTCTTGGGCTGCTAGGTGTTACATCTAATTGAAAAAAGTTGTTGTCTTTACAAGTCCAATACATTCCTGGCCATTTATCTACTGCCAAACCATAGAACGTGTTTTTTGAGGCATCATTTATATTGATGTTTCCTCCTGAATATTTTATTTGTGCCATTGCACTGTTAGCTACAAATATAAACATTGCCACTAATAAAAATATTTGCTTTTTCATAATTCTGTTTATTTAATGTTATACAATTCTACGTTACTGTCTCTACTTATATTTATATCAGGCTGAAGGAATATTGCCTTTGCCTTGAGCTTCGCATTCGCGGATTTAAACTCTACAGGACCGTTCTGTTCTTTACCTGTAACAGAAGACCCCACATAAATCACATCACTGCTGATTGACATTCCGTCCGCCACACTTGTGTTTTGAAGATGTGTTGATTTTATAGTAAACACCTTAGGTCTATAATTCTGTTTCGTAAGGCAGATGGTTACAGATGGTACTACATTGGTGAACAATGTATCACACACATTCTCAATAACAGAATAATATGTCTTTCCATCATCATTGCAACTCATGACACAGACCTTTGCATCATCAACACCGGTACTGACCTTTATTTTATTTATACCTACGACTTCAACCTTTGCATTTGAGAATTCTTTAGGCATATCCGTGTATATTTGCATTTCTGGGTCCCCAATCGGGTTAAGTCCGAGCTGCACCCATCTTACTGAATTGTAATATTTACTGCTGCCTATAAAATATGATTTTGCCAAAGCTGCGACAACACCAAAGTTCTTGTCCTTAATTTCATTTGAAAAAAGATTACTGTAGAACTGTGCTGTATACTGTTCTGATGTTCCTAAGTTGTTTGAATAACAGGTCCATCCTTCTCTTGAACATCCGAGATATGCTATAACCCCACTATTCGGATTTCTTATAAAGCTTTCACTCAGACATGGATCTTTGCTTAACGTTTCTGTACAGTCAAATGCATTCGTATGACATGAGTTCGTTGTTATTATTGACAGGCCGTTGCTTTTCAACTTGTCTGACTCATTACAGGAATACATGTAATCATATCTTGTACCCCAACCGTCTTGCGCTCCATGTGACAGATAATCGATAAAGGAGTAGCCTTTGGAGAATTGCTCTTGGATATTGGCTGTATTGAATTCATAGCCTGCCCCATTGGGGAGGTTATTGCTGCCGTTGAAGAACTTGAACCGGTTTCCATTCCACTTTTCCCTTATATAATTATTGTAAATGATGTCAGACTTTTCTTCTGCATCCGTGGAATTCTCATTGTCAGACAAGCGGAAGCCTTCAGAAAGCATATTGTTTTTCCATCCTCCTTGAACGGGATTCTGTTCATAAGACATCAACTTACCAACATAAGATACGATGTCTTCAGCTGTTCTGACAGGAAGTCGGGTAAGGAATACAGAAGGGGTGAAATCAATATTATCTGTTGTTTCGCCACAAATATTATTACCATTTCCATCCCAATCAAAACATCCTCCAAAACATGCATAATATAAATCTGTTGGAAGCATGTTGTCATTCCTGCCCATGTCGCTATAACAATATTGTACAGGTACTATAGTGTCGTCGCCGCCAAGCATGACATATTTCAGTCCATTGTTCTGGTATAAGTCATATATGCACCTTTTTATCTTTTCCTGCCTTGTCTTGCCTGGATATTTTTTATCTATGCTTTCAATGGTAAGCACTCTTGTCCTAACACCTTTTGTTTTTTTCCACGATACCAATGTGTTGAATTCTCTATACAAACTACTATTGGTTATTATAAGGTATTCGACTAAATCCGAATAGGCTTTTAACGATTCTCCAGTCTTAAGGAAACTGTCATTATTTGTTATCTGACTACCCAAAATATTAAGAAGTTCAGAATTTGGGATTTTACCAGGACTAGCAAGTACAGAAGATGTTCTGTACGTTTCGATATTCAAATCAAGTCTCTCTATAAGGTAAAGTTCACCTTTTTCGTGGTCATAGATAAAAGGGCAAACTTCAAGTCGTATGATGTTGGCACCGTTAACCACACTTGTGCAAACATATTTTACATTGGAGTCTGGATATGTCGTATTCTCATAGTTGACGGGAGCTGATGAAGATTGTACGCCGGTGGAGTCTGTTGGATAAGACTGGGGGTTAGGAGCAACAACACCTCTGGTGACAAGCTTCTTGGAAACAGTATAACTTACACTTTTGTAGCTGATACCATTAGGTACAGCTACGTTGACAGGAATTTTAGGTAATCCAGGCTGTCTCGTGTCTGGGGCAAACGTTACTGATTTCCGTTGGGATACCACTTCTACTCTGCCCAAAGAGTCCCTGTAAAAGGAGAAATCTCTTTTTGAAAAGGAAAGGGTTATCACCTCGTTTCCTCTGATTCCTTGTAATGGCACGAACAAGGATACTAATAAAAGGAATAGTAGTTTTTTCATAAGCGAAAAATTACGGGTTATTAAATATGTCCCGACAGAACTGGTTCCAATCGGGACGTTAACTAAAATTTAAAAAGTCTATTCTTCGAACGTTCCGCTCAGGTGTCTTCTGTCATAATACAGGTCAATGGTTGTTTTTTCGCTGTCGCCGTCTGTATTAGGAACGTAGAGCGTTGTCTCAGCCGGACCGACGGTCTGGGTGGACTGGTGCATAACGTTACCATACTGGTCGCGGATGACAACGGTCATATCGGTTATGGTACTGTCGGACTTGATGGTTACATCGTCGCCGTCGTAAGTCACGTTAGGAATAACATACGGATGTCCTTTTGTTATATCCGTACCATGGTCTATTATGATAACATCCTTTTGTCCAAATGCTGACAAACATAAAAGACCTGCAATTAAGATTAAAAAAGGTTTCTTTGCCATACTATAATATTTATTTGTTTTCGGCAACAAATGTATGACAAATGTAAATAGAGACAAAAGAAACGAGTTCGAAAATAATTCAATTTTACATCCGGGGGGGGTAAATAAAATTGAATTTTATTCGAAAAACGTATTTATATACTTGATTACAAAGACTTTATAAACTTATCAAAATCTTTTGCCGTTCCCTCTTTCCCTAATAATTTTTTATAGATATTAGCTCTTGAATATGTAATAGTATTTGCTTTTCTACACATGACTGTCGCTATATCAGAATTCTGCAAACCTAATTTTACAAGTATACATATTTTATATTCGCGACTTTTTAAGCTTGATAATTCAAATAATTTCTTCTTAAATTGAGGGCATGAAATATCCATAGCTTCATATATCTCATTCCAACTATCAGGTGAAATTATTTTATTTTTACTTATACTATTACTAATAATGTCAAATATCTTTATTCTTTCTGATTCTACAGTCTTATCCTTTTCCCTTATTATACCTTCCAACATGGAAAGTCTATTCTGATATTCATTAACGACATCAAGTTGCTCTACACCCTGTTTGTCTATTATTTCTTTAAGTCTTGATATTTCCGCTTTATCTTTTTCTGTAATTATTCTATTCTGTACACATGCCCGTTCATTCATTTCTGCAAGATGTTCGTTTAATCGCTTGAATTCGATAATCCTTTTCTGACGTTTTACGTTAATATACGCCAGAATGACAATCAGCAAAGATGAAAACAGGATGACAAAACCTAAGGCATAAAGCCTTTCTATATTTTCTATCTTCAATTCCGTATTTTCCTTTTCCTTCAATCCATAATTATAAAGATTGTGCATTCTTGAAACTGTCTCTACAGCACTTATCTTTCGTATAGAATCCGAAATGGAAATATATTCATACACGCATTTGTTGGAAGAAGCACTATCGCCCTTTGAATTATAATATGCAATTAATCTTCTTAAGGCTGTCTCTTTGGCAAACAATGTTCCATTAGACATAAGTTGCTTGCAATAGGAATAGACACTATCCATTCTATTTTCTTTAAAATATATTTCCATAGCAAGGCAACATACAGGCGACTGCATATCTGCATCCACATGTTTTAATTCATTACAGAAAATACCGTATGCCCTATTGACTTCATTGTTATCTAAATATAAGGATGCCAATACTAATGAAATTGTCTGGGTCAACGCTTTATCCTTGATCTTTTTAGACATGTCATATGCCTCAACAAGCATCTGTTCGCTACGGGCTTTCTTATCCATATGTCTAAGAGTCTGAGCCATGTCTCGCAAACTATGAACCATATCTACAGTATCATTCAATACAGAATCACATTTAAATGATTTTTCATACATGGCAATAGCGTCATCAAAAAGATTCTGATAAAAGAACAGTGTTCCGCTTTGACTATATATCTTACTCTTGAATGCCAACGGGGTATTATCATCTGACATGTCAAGGGCTTCCTGAAAGCATTTCAACGCCTGTGGGGCATCATTGTGCTGCACATAATACTTGCCCTGGTAATAATATGCCT
>URLQ01000175.1 GCA_900548745.1 uncultured Prevotella sp. | reverse complement strand
GATACGCTTTTTCACGTAGCCGCCGTTCAGACGGGGCTGGTTCACTAACTTGTAGAGGGTCGTACCCACCCGGATAAACTCCTCCTTCTCTTTCTTTGTCTTTGCCATTTACATTTCGCTTAAACCGTTAATAATTAACTGTGTGCAAAACTACGACAAGTCACGCGAAAGCCTGATAAGCAAATCACAGCAGAACGGCGCAAAATTTACACGGAAGGAAAAACTTGCTGTGAATTGCACGGGAAACAGGTAAGGAGCATATAAAATAAGCCCGAAGAAGCGTCCATTAAATGTTTGCTTCTTCGGGCGTGTCGTGGTCATACGTATGAATGGCAATAAGCCTATTCATGTAATCGAACAAATATATTGTTGGCAATGGGAATACGCATAGGTCTCACTACTTCATGTCGTCATATTTATATATCTTATGCCTGATAATTAGACATTTTCGTTCCGTTACTGCCCAGCGAAAAGAAGATACTTGTTTTCTCTTTTCGCAAGTACAACCTTTTTAGTATGGCATTGTGCACCTGCTCCGCTCCGAAACTGTCAATGCGGAAAGCAAGCGCGACTATCATCGTGAAACTGAATACATCAGCATTATAGCCGTTCTCCAGCCGGATATACTTCTGAACCTCGTATTCTTTTAATGCTCCGCTTTTATATATGGCTCTGATGGCGGCACGGAGTGTCGGGGCAATTACCCCGAACAACTCCACCAATTCCGCTTCGCTCATCCAAATGCTGGCGATATTCTCCGGCATGATGATACTGCCGGATTCATTTACTATTATGATGTTTCTTTCCATTCTCATGACATTGTTATACCGTTAAACGTCTTGCTCAGTTTATCGCCGAACATAGTCAGGTCATTGTCAAGTTTCTGTGTGGTTATCTTTGCGTAGATTTGGGTCGTGACGATGTTCGTGTGTCCCAATACACGGCTCACGCTCTCGATTGGCATTCCCTTTGTCAGTGCCAATGTTCCGAAGGTGTGGCGTCCGCAATGATAGGAGATTTGCTTCTCTATGCCACATTCCTGTATGACTTTTTTCAGTTGCTTGCACATCGTCCAGTAATTGATTTTCCCGAATACGGATTTGTCCTCCGAACGGTTCTTGTACCGTTCGATTATCCGCATAGGTATATCAAGCAGTTTCACTTGGAACGGAACATCGGTTTTATGCCGCTTGCCTATAATCCATTTCTCACCGTTTATCTCTACGATGTTGTCTGTGGTAAGTTCTTTCATATCCACGAAACTCAATGCCGTAAAGCAGGCGAAGATGAAAAGGTCGCGTACCAGCGTGAGGGTGGGACTTTCAAACTCGTGCTTCATGATGGTCTTTATCTCGTCCTCGGTCAGATACTCACGCTCTTTCACATTCGGACTGATGTGGAATTGCGCAAACGGATTTCTCGGTATCAGTCCGTTGTAGTGTGCACGCATCACTACTCCTTTCAGCCACATGCAATGAAGCCATACCGTGGCGTTCTTCAGTCCTCTTTCATTCGTGAGGTATGCCGCAAACTCCTTGATGAAATCGGGTGTGAGTTCCAGCATAGACATATCGGTACGCTTGTAGAACGACTTGATGAAAGCCGCCACATAGTTCCTCGAACGCACCATCACCTTATATGTGCCGATGGTACGGTCCTTGCCCACACGTTTGAGGAAGTTGGCGCAGTCCTTGTCAAATGCCCTGACAAGTGTTTCATACTCGCTGCCGATACCCTGATAGGCGTTGCGCACCATCTCCGCTGTCACGAACGCTTCACGGTCGGATAACTTTTGATAATGCTTGATGATTTGTGCCTTGATGTTGTCAAGGGCAAGGTTGATGTTTCGTGCCTCCACACTTTTGCCTTTCGCCTTGTTTCCTTTCACGTCCCAAAGCGTTTTCAAGATGCTCTGCTTACAGCTGAACTGCGCCACAGTCCCGTTGATTGTCACCCGTCCCATGATGGGTACAATGCCGTTTTTCTCCTTGCTGCCGTTCACATAAAACAGCACTTTGAATGTACTTCTTGCCATACTCGTTTTTTTGTTTGCAAAGTTACTACTCAACGAGTTAGACCATGTAAGCCAATCGAAGCCATACGGAGAAACTTTCAGTGCCATGTGTTAAAAATCACGTTTCAGCGGGTAATGATTTGGAGACCGTTCTTCTTCAATATTCCGCTTTCCTTTGCGTTACCTCATTTTTTCCTTTGGCATCGTTTTGCTTCATAAACGCTTTTATATTAAGCCATTCAGCGCATTTCTGTGCCTTTTATGCCGTTATTCCAGATATATTGTTTTTTTCTTAAACTATCTCCTTTCAATGCAAATCTCGATGCGGTATTTACAACTCTATCCAAGATAGCATCCGCTGCGGAGACATTACTATCGAGCGTTTCATACCAGTTTGCTACGGGCAACTGGCTTGCAAAGATGGTAGATTTGTTTCCGTGTCTGTCTTCTATGATTTCCATCAGGTCGAGTACCTGTTCTGCGGTTAGCTTCTTTATGGCAAAGTCATCGAGTATCAGCAGGTCATACTGAGAAAGCCGTTCGAAGAGTTTAGGAAGCCTGCTTTCTATGCGGGCCATTGTAAGCTCCTCGAAAAGTTTCATCACATTGTAGTAGCGAACCTTGTATCCACATAGGCAGGCATGGTGGCCAAGAGCTGAAGCCAGCCAGCTCTTGCCTGTACCTGTAGGACCTGTAATGATGATGGGATAGCCATGTCTGATGTAATCGCATGTGGCAACCTCATTAAGCAGTGACTGATCTATGCCGCGTGCCGAATCGGCGGCTATTTCACCCAGCGCTACTGTATAACGGAAGTGGGCATTCTTGATGAGCCGGTGCGTACGGTTGGACATACGCATGTCGTTTTCCCCCTGGATGAGCATGCGTATTCCGTCAGCCATTGAGATTGAGTTGATTTTGTGAGCCTCCATGAGGTTTTGCCATGTCTGGGCCATTCCTGGCAACCGCATAGCCTTGAGGTCTGATAAGATTTTTTCCATTGTTGTGCCGTTTTATGGTGATATAATAATATATTACTTGTAAGCTTGCGCTCCCCTGATATTCTCATGCAATGGCAAGGTGGATGTTTGATACTCTGCATCCTTTTCCTGCCGCATCAGGTATCCCTGGCATTTGGACTTCACCAGATTGCTGATGAATGGATAGTTGCATTTTCCGTACTGGACGGATATCTTGCACGCAAGAAGAAAAAGCTCAGGCTCTGTCTCACGGGCGAGAGCCAGGATGCCCTGCGCGGAGCGGTAATACACTTCTGCGGGTCTGTCAGTGGCAGAGAAGAGCTCACGCAGGACATGCTTAGCCATAGGCCCATACTTGGATCCTTTGTCTATGAAGTACTGCGGGGAGTACCCGTAATAAGCCTGTGTCTGTGAAGGCAGATGCTCCTTTACCCAGGTGTAACCACCGTGTTTGAATGAACGCATGTGGGTCGCAATGCAGTTGCCGTCATGATAGATCCTGACCTGTGTATCCGTAAAGATGACTTCCACCTTGTTGCCTATAAGACGGCTGGGGACAGAGTAGTGGTGCCGTTCCCTTCCTAGCTGCACAAAACAGTTCGGAGCGACTGTAAGCAAGGCATGCCGTTTCATCTGGTAACGTTCTCCGGGTAACGGGAGCAACTCGGGTTTCTCAACAGCCAGGAAGCGTTCTACCCGCGAGTAGTCGCATCCCTGCATGCGTCGGCTGTTGTATTTCTCAAGCAGTTCTCCCACTGCTGTATTAAGTTCCTGCAAGGAATGGAAGAGACGGTTCCGCAACGGAGCGTATATGCGCTTGTAACTCTTGTGCACGGCATCTTCGACCAAGGCCTTGTCCTTGGGGCGCCTTACTCTGGCAGGCTGCGCGCAGCATCCGTAATGCGTGGCAAGGTCATTCAGTCCGTCCGTCAGACCGGGAGACCACCTGTCGAAGGATTTTACGGCCGAACGCAGGTTGTCTGGTACCAGGATGCGCGGTGCGCCTCCGAAGAATCGTATGGCGGCATCCACAGCTCCAAGAAAATGTTCTATGCCTTGCGACGGAATACAGGTAATAAAGGTGTAACCGGAGCATGGCAGAACCGCAGCAAACGTCTCTACAGGAACAACCTCGCCGGTTTCCATATCGACGTAGCTCATCCTGTCGCCGGCAAAGTCAATATACATCTTCCCGGCAGGCTGGTGCAACATCTTGAGCACTGTGGAAGGTTTCACTGCTACCACATTCTGTCTCAGATGGAAACGGAATTAGGTCAACCCGTAACCTTCAGGAAGGTCTTTGCGGTATTCTTCCCAAAGAAGATGTGTTGTCATGTGCGGCTTTTTAAGCTCCTGCTCAAAATGAGGAAGTCGTTTCTTGAAGTCCTCAAAGCGCTCATCGCAATAGGCTGGATTTCCGCCATTGAACCGATGGTTCAACTCGGGGTCCTCCAACTTCAAGAGACCATCGACACCTAATGAGTCTTCATTGGCCATCTTGAGATAGCGCTGCACAGTTGTAGGACTCATTGAGTACATTTCGGCCATTCTCCTGACCGACAATCCGTTTTTGTGACCCGTAAGGACCTGCTTGATGATATTCATTTTTTTAGGTTGAGTAGCCATAGTCTTGAAGGATTTTCCTTCAAGATAATAAATTCATCAAAACTGTAACAGCATACTCCGATTCAGCTAGCATTATTGGGCTGTTTTGAGCGGAGTGTAACAGCATGCTCCGATCTTAAAAGAAAAACGGCCTAATCGCTGCTCGTAATTGCCTGATAACCAATACCTGTAAAATGTGATATTTACATGATATTTGGCGTTTCTTTCAACTTCGGTACTGTAACAGCATACTCCGATTTTTCCATTTTGTATAGAAGATTGATTACATATACACTTTTTATCTACGGCAGTATTATGGCTCTTTTATTTAAATATAAGCCCCATCTTTCAGGGAAGTATTAGTATAAATGAAAGAGCTATATGGCTGTATAAAGTCTAATTTTTATCTTAACACTGGCCGTAAGCTTACTTTTTAATTGACTTGTCCTTGATGGACTTCGCCTTGCTGTCCAGTTCTCTTGCAGCCTGTTCTTTCAGCCGTACCTGTTCGATCAGGGTGGCCTGTCTCCGTACCGCTTCCTCGTAGGCTTGATCAGTCCGTTATCCCGATTCGGTCCAAAGAGATTCTCTAGTTTCACAAGTTGCTCGGGGGTAGCATCTCCTTTCATCTTGACATAACGGTACTTCAGATCATTATCGGCCTGTACATTGTCAGTTCTCACCGAAAAATAGAGAGCCACGGACAAGACCACGATTGTTGCAAACATCACGAAAAAACTCCAAAGAGTGTAAGGGGATTCTATACTCAGGCTGAAATGATGGT